>JAUWVD010000147.1 GCA_030617585.1 Candidatus Methanophagales archaeon | reverse complement strand
GCTGGGTTCTCTGATTTTCCCACGTTGTCCTGCGAGCTTAACACGCAAGCGTTACCCCCGGCGTGTTCCGCAGTAGGATTACCCCGAATGGAGGGGGTAGCCACAAGGGCAATCCGCGATGCAACTTCTTGTCAACAGACTGGGTTTTTAGACAGTGCCGACCCAGGTAAAAATGATTGCCTGTTTTCAGCTTTTGAGTGGTGACTTATATATAAGGAAAGGCTATAGTAGTAAGTGAGTGGTAACGAGAAATAAGCGACTTTTTTTCATAAAGAAAGCGATTTTTTTCTTTTGTATCACGAACTAAAAAACGAAAAAGAGGTTTAGAAAAGTATGGAAGATAGTGGAGAAAGAAGGGGATTTGATTCCCCTATAGAGGTTGGTAAGACCTACGACGTAAAGATAGAGGAAGTAGGTAGAGAAGGCGATGGAATAGCTCGAGTTGAGGGTTTTGTTGTTTTTGTACCCAACACGAAAAAAGATGAAAGTGTGAAAATACGGGTAAATAAGGTATCGAGAAGAGTTGGATTTGCAGATGTAGTTGCTGAATGAAGGTTCATTACGCTTCTGATATAAACATTTCCAAAGCTATAGCGTTCCTATAGCTTTCTCTTTTATTTTTTTTTTCAAAGATTTATGTGAGACTTCATTTGGATTTTATATTCGTTAATCCCGCTCGGAAAAACAACGGCTCCAAAAACCCGAAACGGATATAGAAGAACTAGCGGGAGATTTGAGTTAGATAAAAATAATTGCTTGTTTTTAGCTTTTGAATTGAGACTTATATAAGGAAAGACTATAGTAGTTAGTGAGTGGTAACGAGGAATAAGCGACTTTTTTTCATAAAGAAAGCGATTTTTCTTTTGTATCACGAACTAAAAAACGCTAGCGTAAATTCTTGGTGACCGAGAAAGGGACCGAGAAAAATTAAAAGGTCGTGGGTGCAATGAAAAAAACTGAAATGGTACACCTCCATATGTTATTGGCTCAGTTTAAGAAGTATTGTGAAGGGAAAGACTTGGACTGTGATTTCACCAAGTACAAAGAGCTAAGTATTTCGCCCTTCCAGGTTCATCGGAGCATGGAAGAGCACAAGCAGGCTATTTTTGTTCTTGCGCTGGCATTATTGGCTGCGACAAGACAGAAACCTGAAACCGCTCTGAAAGAAGCTTGTATATGCACGCTTTTAAATTTCTACGTCCCCAAAGCACCATAACAATGGTAATCTTGTTGTGCCACGCCACATAGCCACCATTATAGATAGAATAGCCCTAAAACACACGATTAAATTCCCAATACTTTGCCGTTGTGCATCAAATGTAAGTTCTTACCCACATCATATCCCTCTTCACTCGCGAGTTCAGCGTAGGCTGCGAGTTTCTCGATCTCACCGTGACTGGGTATTATGTTTTCCGGCTGCAGCATCCTGATTAAGTCCCGATGGTCCTCTCTCCGAGCGTGACCGCTAACGTGAGCATCCTTATAGATGCGCACGCCGTGCGTACGTAACCTGCGCTCAAGTATTTCGCGGTGCGCTATATTTATTGGTGAGGGTATTGTCTCCGAAGCGAATATAACCTTCGTGTTGTTGGTAAGCGGCAGTGGACTATCAATCGCTAATCTTGATAGGACAGCGTTTGGTTCACCCTGGTTGCCTGTGGCCAGGAAAACGTATTCCTGGCTGGTATCGTTCTCACTCACCTGTGCTAAAAACTTACTGACTTTCGGGTACCGATCAATAAACCTGACAGTATCCGGAAGCGTGATGATCCCGAGTTTCGCCGCGGTCGAGACATAAAACTTGAGTGAGCGACCGAGGAATACTGGTTTTCGTTCCATTTTCTTGGCGAATTCGCAGATACTGTGAATCCGCTCGATATGCGAAGAGAACGAGGCAAGAAAGTACGTTGACTCATCAGGTACCATTAGGTCTTTGAGCAGCTCGCGAGCCACCGACTCAGAGGCAGACTTCCCCCCTTCTTGAACACGCACGCTCTCGCAAATGAGTAGTTTCACACCTTCCTTACCCAGCTTTTTTAGCTTCGAGTAATCCGTTTTCGTATCCAGTATTGGATAGTTGTCGAACTTGAAATCATTCGCATACACTATGCTCCCCTCCGGCGTGCGAACCGCAGCGATTGTCGAATGGGGAATGGAGTGGGTCACGTGGACCAATTCTAAGGCAAAATTGGGTGATATATCGAGTACCTCCCCTGGATTGAGTGTCACGAGTTCCTGGTTCTTTGTCATGCCCCTGATAAGTTCGATCGTGTATTGCGTACCAATAATTGGGCACTGATACGTGCTCGCGAGTCGATCGACCGCGCCAATGTGATCTAGGTGCCCGTGACTGCAAACTATCGCGACCACATCCTTCTTTGGAATCACAGAGTCATCGGGTATCACGCCCATGGCAATGAGTTGCTTCGTAGTGTACGATTCTTTCCCTTCTTCGCCATCTTGCAGCTTATCGAGACACAACCCCATATCAAAGATCAAAACTTCGTTATCGACCCGCACCGCGGTCATGTTTCGACCAACTTCTTCGTAACCACCAACCGCTATTACTTCCATGTTTATTATGTTTACTCTAAGCTTTACTTAAATAAAATGCTATACCAGCAAATTAAAATAACTCAGGTGCAAAGCCCTTAACCACATCGGTGGTATGTATCATGCGAACCTCGAAGAACTCAGGAAACGGTCTATAACGTATAACTGCTTCAATTATTGTTTCTTTGGTAAAGCTTTCTTTTAAAAAGAAAGGTTTTTAACAGCCGCTTCGAACCTATCCATACCCGTATCCGCCTCCTCCTTTGTTATGACAAGAGGCGGTGAAAAACGTATGGCTGAGTCGCCGCATGGCAGCAGTACGATACCCTCCTTGAACCCTTCAACCACAATCCTGTCCCTGGTATCCGGGTCTATGGACCCATCAGGCTTTACAATCTCGACTCCTATCATCAGACCCAAGCCCCGCACATCCCCGATGATCGCAGGATATCGCGATTGCAACTCACGCAGCCGCAACATTAAATGATCTCCCAGTTGTTTAGCCCTGGTTCCAATATCTTCCCTCTCCATGAAATTCAAAGCAGCAAGTGACGCAGCCGAAGCTAACAGGTTTCCGCCGAAAGTGTTCCTTATGCTTGACCGTTGAACACGTCAGAGAAAGTGAACCTAATGTCCTGCCATGAAAGGCACCGTAAAAGCCCAACACACTCTGCCTGTGCAGTTTCCACATTGCCAGTTTGATGGCAGCCTCAACAGATTCGGTACCGCTGTTACTGAAGAACAAGCGGTCATATCCGGTCAACTGCTTGAGTTTTTCAGCAAGTCGGACAGGAGGGTCGGCAAAGAAGTCTGTGAAGATGGTGGGTTCAAAGAAATAATCTTGCATAATGATTCACCAATAAGCATAAGGGTATAAGAAATTTTCGGATTTTTACTCATAGTAGATCTCTTATTTTCTGAGGAGTAAGAGATGAGAGTTTAGGCATAAGCCTTTACCGTTAAGGTATATTCTAAAGTTCTTTCCTCTGTTGGTATCTCTTCATCATGCTCTTTTAAACTCTCTAGGTACAACTCAATAGCTTCCTTTGCCATTTCTATCGCTTCTTTTATTGTGT
>JAUWVD010000144.1 GCA_030617585.1 Candidatus Methanophagales archaeon | reverse complement strand
CGAAATAGGGCTTTATATATTTTAATTCCTGTTTCCTTAGCATATCTCCCCATTCTACATATTCTAAAGAGGCTTTTGGCCCCTCGCCAGCGCTTATTAATGCTAGACAAGCATCAGCACTCCAATACCCCTCCTCTTTTTGAATCCGCTTTATCCACTCTACAGCTTTTATTACGCATTCATCATTTTGTCCAAAAATCCTTGAAAGAGCTTCAATCAGTATAGATGTTTCAGCAGTTGGGTATGATGTTCCGTCTTTCCACTGAAGAAGTTCACCCCAATAACCTTCTCTCTTTTGTTTACTCTTTAAATAGTTGCTCAGGTATTCTATTGTTCCTTTAAACTTCAAATAATCGAGTTCACAAAGGGCAGACACGCCGATAGCGAGAGCTTTTAAATAAGAAGAATCAGTACTCTTAAACTCATCTAAATTATCCAAAAAATACCTCACAGCCAAATCTGTAGCCTCAGAGTCAGGCTCTACTGATGTCAAAACTCTCAAATTCAAGGTGTGCGAGGGATCATCTCCTGTAGGAATATTTCCCTCACGCGTTTGTGGTTTCTTAATAAAGACCTCTAAAGCATCTTTAAAATATTCATTTGATTTTAAACCCATCTTTGATAGGTACCATAAAAGGTACGGGTCATAAAAAAAATCCACATCAAACCCCTCAGGGCCCTCTTCATCAAACCAAAACTCCTCTCTTTTTGCAGCATCTAAAAATTCTTTTAATAAAGGAGAATTTACCTTACTCAATACGTAAAAAACCAATGCATCACCACAGAGATATTTAACTTTTAATCTTCGTGAAATATCTTTTATCCAATCTCGATTTTTTTCTTCTTTTAACCTATTTTCTAATTCACTTTTGTCAAATCTTACTTTCTCTTCTAACCAATTAATCGCGGCTTGAACTTCTTCCGAGCAAGTTTTTAATACTGTCTCATAATCCATTTTTCTCGCCTCTTTTCAATCCTTTCGGCAATTAACTTCCTTTCATTATATTCTATCACTTTCCATTTATAAAGATGGAAATTTGCAAATGCGCCAAAAGGGAATATTACAAGTTTCGAGCGGATAGATTTCACATATAAAAAGTCAGATGAAAGAAAGGGGGCTATTATGACAGGATTAAAGGGCATTTTTGAGGATCAATTTGAAGATGCTCTTGCAGCGGCGAAAGAAAGCGAGTTTCGGTGTTTACAAGGTAAGCGGTGGGATGGGAATGCGGTACTGATTGTTGTAGATGCCGCACTGGATTCGGTTGGATTGCACTACTTCAATATAGTTGTGCCACGAGTTAAGCGCTTTTACAACGATTACGTGAAGACTGGCGAGATAACAGCATTTAATACATTTTCAACGCTTTCAACAGAAGATGCGCGGTTGAGAGAGATAATGAATAACAAGCGTGTTTGGCAGGTGGCAATAGGTATAAGTCGCGTTTTAAGAGGCATTAAAATACGTACGGGTTTGGATACGGATTTTGATGCGTTGCGGTACTGGGCCGAGCATGCAATGGTTAAGGACTGGAGAAAAGATGAAATAGGAAAGATTAACGGTGTCGGACTGATAACATTTCAGTATCTGCGAATGCAAGCCGGTATAGATACAAGCGTGCCGGACAAAATAATAAAGCGGGTGCTGGAACGAGAGTTAGGAGTTCATGCGAATAATGATTTACTATTCATCGACGAGATGGAGCGGTTATCAAAAGCGATAGGGTATTCGCAAATAATGATCTGCTGGGCTATTTGGTTCCGGGAATCGAATATAAGAAAAAACACTGAAAAAATTTCTTGTGTTAATCTTGTGGAATCTCGTGGTTTTTAATATGTATTATATTTATTATCTGTATTGAGCCATGAAAGAATACGAAGTCGAATGCATAAGATGCGGTGCGCACTACACGAAGGAAGACGTAGTATACACGTGCAGGAAATGCGATGGACTGCTGGATATAAAATACGACTATTCGAAGATAGACCCGAAACAAGTGGTGAACGCGAAAGGGGAAGGCGTATGGAAGTATCGTACGTTATTGCCTTTTAGTAACGAGACAGAACAGGTAACAATAAACGAAGGGAACACGCCTTTGTATAGATGCGACCGACTCGCTAAATCGATTGGCATCAGTGATTTATGGGTGAAGCATGAAGGTCTGAACCCCTCAGGGTCGTTCAAAGACCGTGGGATGACCGTAGGCGTAACGAAAGCGGTAGAGTTGGGTGTAGGCGGCGTAGCATGTGCATCCACAGGTAATACCTCCGCATCACTTGCCATCTTTGCAGCAAAGGCAGATCTCCCTTGTTTTGTCCTGCTACCAAAAGGTAAAGTAGCCTTAGGGAAAGTAGCACAGGCGATGATGCACGGTGCAAAAGTGTTCTCGTTAAGAGGTAACTTTGATGATGCTCTACGTATTGTCCGTATTTTATGCGAGGAAGAGAACATATATTTATTGAATTCCGTGAATCCTTACCGGTTGGAAGGGCAGAAGACGATAGCGTTCGAAGTAGCGGAAAAGCTTGAATGGGACGTTCCAGACCGTCTTATCCTGCCAGTTGGGAATGCAGGTAACATAAGTGCGATATTCAAAGGCTTTTCGGAGTTGAACATTTTGGGCATAACAGACATGATTCCGAAGATGACTGGCATTCAAGCAGCGGGTGCGAAACCAGTAGTGGATGCCATTAAAGCGGCTAAAGCTGAGATAACACCAGAAGCTAACCCGGAAACCATTGCATCTGCAATAAGAATAGGCAACCCCGTGAATGCGGCAAAGGCGTTGTATGCCATTAGAGATTCTGGTGGTGTCGCGGAGTCGGTGACGGACGAAGAGATAACAGAAGCGCAGTTGGAATTAGCACGGGTGGAGGGCATTGGCGTAGAGCCTGCAAGTGCTGCTTCAATCGCAGGCCTGAAGAAATTAGTCGAACTGGGAGAGATAGCGAAAGATGAGCGAGTTGTTTGTATTACCACCGGTCATCTATTGAAGGACCCGGAACGTGCGATAAGCATATGCGAAGCACCGATAGAGGTGGATGCGGATGTAAATGTACTGCGTAAGATGTTGAGAGCGGTATAAATGAAGATATACGTCATCGGTCGGTTAAAGAACAGAAAGCATAATATCCAACTAAAATCAATTATTGACACAGATTAACACAAACCTTTTTGCAAGCAAAAAGCTTTACCAAAAGCCAATTTCTTTGGTAAAGCTTTCTTTTTTAAAGAAAGGTTTGTGTAAATCTGCGTCCTAAATTAAATTTATGGGTAGAAGTTATACTTTAATATTAAACACTGAAAATGGAAAATGAGCGTCACAATAACTTCACCAAGCAGACTCCATTTCGCACTTATAGACTTGAACGGTGAGCTTGGACGAGTAGATGGAGGAATAGGGGTAGCATTGAATGAACCCTCTTTGGAAGTAGCGGTATCTGCAGTTGATAACGACCAGGTGGAAGCGGAAGAAGTTGTTTCTATATTAGAACAGATAAGGAGTAGAATAGAGCTAAGAGCGAATTACCACGTAAAGATATTGAAGAAGTTGCCATCACATGTGGGCTTGGGCGCAAGGACACAATTAGCACTAAGCGTGGCAAAAGCGATAAACGTGCTGGAAGGCCGAAGCGATAACGCGGTAGAATTAGCAAAACTGGTGGGTAGGGGTGGCACTTCCGGGATAGGCGTGGCGGCATTCGATAAG
>JAUWVD010000039.1 GCA_030617585.1 Candidatus Methanophagales archaeon | reverse complement strand
TTGAGTCTACCAATTGCATTGATAATAAATATTATCTGCACTGCTCTTGCATTTCACTCACTCCGCTATATGGAACAGAGAGTAGACATATTATATGGGGAAGAGGATGAAAAGACGAAAATTAACTATTACACCGCGTATTTCGGGCTATACCTCATTGTATCCGCAGCTTTCATGGGTATTTGCTTTGCTACTAATCTCATTGTACTATATCTCTTTATAGAATTACTCATTATCCCTTTTTACTTGTTAATAAGCTACTTTGGTTACATAGATCGATTTAGAGTGGCCGTAATGTGCTTCCTATGGGGCATTGTAGGTGGAACCTTCGTCCTCTTTGCATCGGTACTTGTTTATTCTCAGATAGGCAGCTTTGAAATCTCGGAGTTAGATGCTCTTGCAGGGACTCCAATAGCTATTTGGGTTGCATTACTGATCTTTATCGGGTTATTTATTAAGATGGCCGTATTTCCACTTCATGTCTGGATGCCCTGGGTTGATGGAGAAGCGCCCACCTGCATAGCCGCGTCGCTTACAATTTATGCTAATATAGCCGCCTATGTGATTGTCCGGGTTCTCATCTTACCACTCCATGATGATCTCAAAGTGTTCAGCATACCGATCATGATCCTGGCTCTGATAACCATAATATATGGCGCTCTACTCGCAATGGCTCAAACAGATGTGAAACGACTCTGTGCTTGCTCTACTATCGGTCAGATTTCTTTTTCGGTCATTGGGTTGGGTGCACTCACCATCTGGAGTCTTGAAGGAGGGCTCTATTACTTCTTGAGTCATATCCTGGGAAAAGCCATTCTCTTCTCAACGGCTGGTATAGTAGTTTACGTAACGGGGATACGAGATATGAAGAAGATGGGTGGACTTATACATAAGATGCCAATAACTGCTACGCTCTGGATAATAGCCGCGGCAATACTCACTGGCGTTCCTCTCACAAGTGGATTTACAGGAAAATGGATATTATTTACAGGCGTTTTCGGTGCATATCCTAGTTACGTTGGACAGGCAATTGCGATTCTAGGTATCTTAGCAACCATATTAACGGCAGTATATACCTTCGGGGCTGCGAAGAGAATTTTCTTTGGCCCTTTGAAGCCCGAATTAGCAAATGATACCAAGATTCGGGACCCGCCATTAACGATGAGTATTCCTCTTCTTATCCTGGCAGTTATATCTATCATCATAGGTCTGTATCCAAAACCCATCCTGGAGCTTTTCCACTCGGTGATAGGTTTAATATAAGCGAATACCAAAATGTTTATAATAAATACATAAGAACAAAAGGAGATAATGAAAGATGGGAAGTAAGTTCAGCAGTGCGATGAAATGCTTTATTCGATGCCCGGCATGCACACTGAGGCTCCTCCGCAACTTTGGGTCCTTGGATCCTGAGACAACGGCATTATTAAGGGAAGTTTGCCCTGATATAGAGGAGGAGAGTGTGGGTTATTACTTTGGTCTTTTCATGGGTGCTGCCTTCGTCCTTCTTTGTGTGATGGCCTACCTATTTCTTTACGCGTTTAGAGCCGTTTTGGAAGAAATGCTTTTCATACCCTGATATACGCAGAAAAAATTAAATCCGTGTAAATCCGTGTAAATCTGCGTCCTAAATTAAATAGGTAGAAGATATAGTTTATAAAAAAAGCGAAAGGCTTTTTTATTAATAAATCCTTTCTAAAGAAACATGGATAGCAAAATACCACCTGAATTGAGGAAGGCACTGTCAGCGGGTATTGGATATTCGCTGCTGATAAAGGGTGAGCCGGGAACGGGGAAGACAATGCTTGCATTTGAGATGCTCAACGAGTTCGGTGGCGAGAATGCCGTCTATCTTTCTTCGCGGGTTTCAGTCCCAGCACTTTACAAACAATTTCCATGGTTGGAAGGGCGTACCGGGTTCCATGTTATAGATGCAACACAGTTGTATTTCTCATCAAAAGCGTTTCTAAGGCCGCGCTCTTTCTCCGACCTTCTACACACGAAATTGGGCGAGGAAGAAAAGCCCGCTCTTCTCGTTATGGATAGCTGGGAAGCGATAATGTCGGGGGGTAAAGGTGAGAATAAGGAAGAGCTGGAAAAGGTGTTAACCGACCTGGTAAGGAGTTATGCAACGGACTACAAGATGAATTTGATACTTATATCAGAAACAACTGAGACCGAGGTCCTCGATTATTTGGTTGATGGGATAATAGAGATGAGTCGCGTAGCCTTACATGAGCGGAGGGGGCGGGAAATATTGCTAAAGAAACTAAGAGGTGTCAGAATAGACCAGCACAAATACGGGTTTACCTTAGATGGTGGTAGATTTAAGTATTTCGGGCCTTTCCCAATGCGGAAGATAGATAAGCCGAGAAGAGTAGAGATTGTGCCTAATACGCCTACACACATATCTACGGGTTGCGTGGAGATAGATACGATTCTGACAGGTGGATTAAGCAAGGGCAGCACCACGATAGTAGAATATGGGGATGATTTATCCATCTTGGGATACACTTCCATCCTCGCTCAGATGATTATAAACACTCTACAGCAAGGGGTTCACTGCGTGATAATTCCTAATAGTGGCTGGGATGAGCGGCGGTTAAGAAGGGGGATATTGCCCTTTGTGAAAGAAGAGGATTATATGAAGTATCTCACAGTCTTTGAGATAAGAGAGGAGAGGGAAGATGTGAGAGAGAACGTGAAAGTTTTGAGAGGGAAATCAATGGAGGAAGATTTTCCTATATTCACTGATTTCGTTTCCAAGTTAGAACCCCCGGTCATGGCTATTATCGGAACGGATTTGTTAGAGTATCAATATCAGTTGAAAATGACGGGACATCTTGACCGGATGGCAGAGTTATTTTCATATTGGGTGATGGAATTAAGAGAAGCCGAAAATGTAGCTGTATTTGGAATGCCAGCCGGGGGTGTCTTGGGCACCGAGCTGCGCCATATGGTATCTAATCGGTTTGACCTGTCTGTGCTTGATAGAGCTGTAGTCTTTTATTGCGATCGCCCTGATACCAAATTACATTGCGTGGAGAATATCATCACCGAAGACACGCTTAAATTGAAGCTCACCGCTTTTGTGTGACACTTTTTCTTTTTACAAAAGAAAACCTGTGCTAAAAGAAAACAATATTTCTTTGGCAACGCTTTCTTTTTTATTTAGGATTTCCGTTACGGGCGGGTCTTCGCTCCCGCAGATGCAGATACCAATGAATATTCATCATACGCCCTTTTTAGGAACTTCGATAGCACTATCGCTGCACAATAGAAAATGACTACCGCGAAAAATCTTACATCTCGGAAAATGTAATCCAGAGGCACAAACGCTTCCACCACATCTTCTGATAGTCTATACCATCTCATCAGATAGTAAACAAGAACGTAAATATTTATGGCGGTTACACCAACGATAATTCCGTGATAGACTTTAGCCAAATCCAACCAGTCTCTCTGTCTAACAGATATGATAACTAAAAGAGTGAATAAGAGCCAACCCAAGACAAAAATGGCGATACCTGAGCAGACACTTTCTCCTTTGGTTATGTTGTAGTCAAAACTTATGGCGGTTCGCCATAAAAACGCTATACCTACTACCACTAATAATGTCCGTTCATCTGTTAGCACAGTGCTTATTAATTCTCGCACGTTCATTTCTCTCAGCTTTTTTGCCGTTGGGTATAAATATGGAGATAGGATATGCAGAAACGCCTTCTCTTTTGACTCAGATATATAATCCTCGTGCATCTTATTTGCATACTTCAGCGACCATAACATTGCACAATAAAACACCACTAGGACAATGTATCTAACATCCCGGAAAATGAAATCCAATGGCAAATAAGCTTCTACGTGCAGTAACTTAAACCATCTCATCACATAGTAAATAAGAACGTAAACGTTTATAGAAACCATACTAATGGCAATAGCTTCATAAATCCAGTTTGAAATGGGCCAACCCTTCTGTATCTTAAACATGTGACACGTGTAAGCGAAGATAACCCAGCCCAATAGGATAATAGCGATACCGGAGCACAGACTTTCCCACAGGACGATACTCTCATCGATGCTTATGTAAGTTCGCCATAGGATCGCTACAATAAATATCGCTATTATTGTTCGCCCATCCATTACCACTTTTTCAAAAAGATCTTTCATGCCCATCTTTTTTTGATGATCCCATTACAATTATCCTTCTATCAAAGGTATATAAATAGATTTCGGTTTTTTCAGGTTTTAGGTTTTAGGTTTTAGGGCTACTAATACCAGACAACTAAGACCGTGGATATTTGCGCTTGCGGTAAAGGATAGGGTGGGAAGAGGGGGGAGGCAGGGGGAAAGCAGGAGAAAGACGGGGTAAAGACGTGGTGAAAGGCATGCCACTGGCGGCATGTAGAAGAAAAAAAACGATAACTTTATATATCCTATTGTACACATGTCTTTGTATAATGGATGGTTACGATGAAGGTGCTCTTTAAAGTTAAAGTCACCATGTTGTTAAGGGTGTTGAGGGGAAGGGAGGCTAACTAAAAGTTTATGCTTAGTGTCGAACATTTGCCTGTACTGGTAGTAGTAATATCCATGCTTTCGTCATTTACTATTTTGATTGCGGGCTGGCTGAACAAGAAATCTTGCTGTTTCATCTCCTTTGCAACCATTTTAATTCAATTTATCATGTCTCTTTTTATCCTACATCATGTCACTACGGATGGACCCATAATATACTGGCTCGGCGGATGGAGTCCGCCCTGGGGCATAGAATATGTCGTAGATGCGTTGAATGCTTATGTATTGGTCCTACTCCTATTCTTAGCTCTGGTCTGCGTCACGTATTCAAAGAGGAACATAGAGCACGAGTTGCCGCATCAAATTGTCTCCTTTTACGCACTTTTTCAACTCCTTATTACTGGTCTGTGCGGTATAACCCTGACCGGTGATATATTCAACATGTATGTATTTATCGAGATAACGTCCTTATCCGCGTATGCGTTAATAGCATCGCGAGGAAAGATAGCGCTGAAGGCGAGCTTCACTTACCTCGTATTGGGTGCGATCGGCGCTTGTTTCTTCTTGCTCGGGATAGGTTTTTTGTACGCGATAACTGGTACGTTGAACATACACGATCTCTCGCTCATATTGCCAAGTTATTATGAGAACAGGGCAGTGCAAGCGGCGTTTGTATTCTTCACTGTTGGATTAAGCATAAAGATGGCGCTTTTCCCGCTTCATGTGTGGTTGCCGGATGCGCATTCATTTGCACCGTCAGAAATAAGCGCATTGCTTTCCGGTATAATCATCGAGGTCTCCACCTATGCATTCATAAGAATCTGCTTTTCGGTTTACACTGTCGATTTCATCACACGTTACGTACCAATATTCGATTTTATCTGTTGGTTATCGGCAATAGGAATAATTGTAGGGTCTATTCTTGCGATAGCGCAGTATAACCTGAAAAGGATGCTAGCGTATTCCTCAGTTTCGCAGATGGGCTATATCATGCTTGCAGTTGGGCTTTCCACATCTACGCACTCGCCACTTTGGGGCGGGCTTAATCCGGCATTGATGCATATAGTTAACCACGCATTGATGAAAGGCTGCTTGTTCTTAGTTGCCGGTGCGTTTATTTACAAGGCTGAGTTATGGGACATCGCGGATTTAAAGGGTTTGGCAAGGAAGATGCCCTATACCTGCTTTGGGTTCACATTAGCGGCAATATCTATGATTGGCGTGCCACCGAGCGTAGGCTTCGTCTCAAAGGTGTACATAATATTTGCCAGTTTAGATGCTGCAAGCGCAGGTCACCCTGCATATATCGTATTTGTAGCGGTTCTGCTATTCAGTACGTTATTAAACCTTGTTTATTTCTGGCGTGTGGTAGAAACATTGTACATGAAAGGAGAAGATATTCATTCGCAGTCGGTTAAGAGAGATGAATTGCCGCTTAGTATGCTTATACCGGTATTAATCCTCGCAGCTCTATGTATTATCGTCGGTATCTTCTGGCTCATAGAGATGCCTCTGCCTGTGTTCGACCAGATTAATGCTCTTTTCGGTTTAGGGGAGTATGCAACATCATGATAGCGGAAGTGGAATCTTTAACCCCGGTGATAGCAATTTTATGCCCGGCAATTGCATCTATACTTATAATTTTATTTGGCAAGTGGCCGAACATAAGAGAAGGTTGGACAATGCTTGCGGCCGTACTGCAGTTCTTGATTGTCATTTCCATGGTACCGGTCATACTAGAAGGGAATATAATCAAATGCATTTTCTTCACGCCATTTCCAGGTGTTGAATTCGGGTTCAGCGTAGATGCTTTTGGGCTTGTCTTCGCCATTACTTCCTCATTCTTGTGGATTCTGGTATCTTCATATTCCATAGGCTACATGAGGTCGCTGCACGAGCATGCGCAAACACGTTATTATTTCTGTTTCGCATGGGCGATCTTCGGTGCAGTGGGCATAGCACTATCCGGGAATCTGCTCACGATGTTCATATTTTATGAGATATTGACTGTCTCAACGTATCCGTTGGTGGCACATGATCAGACACCGGAAGCGCTATTTGCAGGCCGTAAATATCTTGCCTATTTGCTTACCGCGGGCGTATTCTTCTTAGCCGCCCTGATTATAACATATCACATCTCAGGTACAATGGATTTTGTGAACGGCGGAATACCAAACCTCGCGGCTGAAGCATCGCGAGCGACGTTGATGGTATTATTCATGCTGTTCCTATTGGGGTTCATGAAAGCGGCGTGGATGCCTTTTCACTCGTGGCTGCCTACTGCAATGGCTGCACCAACGCCCGTGAGTGCACTGTTACATGCCGTGGCGGTGGTAAAAGCGGGCGTATTCGGTATTATCCGCGTGGTATGTTACATATTTGGCGTGGATTTGATGCACGCACTTGGCCTTGGATTAGTACTTATTTCTATCGCTATATTCACGATAATTGTTGCTAATTTGTTTGCTCTCGCACAAGACAATCTGAAGAAACGGCTTGCATACTCTACAATAAACCAGCTATCGCTTGTTATCTTTGGTGTCGCGTTATTAACTCCGGCGGGTATAGAAGGTGCGATGATACATATCCCTTTCCATGCGTTCATGAAGATAACGCTTTTTATGTGTGCGGGCGCGATAATGGTGGCATCAGGTAAGAGGAACATAAGCGATATGGCGGGCATCGGTAGGGTAATGCCCGTGACGTTGATCACATTCACTATCGGCGCGCTCGGCATGTGTGCACTCCCGCCGACTGCGGGTTATCTATCGCATCATCTTCTTGTTCATGGCTGTGAAGAAGCAGGCGGAGCAATTTCGTATTTCCCGTATATACTTTTAATAGCTGCTATACTAGACGTGATGTATTTCTTCCCGATTATATATATCGCATTCTTCAAGAAGCCCGAAGGTGGAAGCAAACTAAAGGAAGCACCGTTATTTATGCTCGTGCCCATAGTAATAACAGCCACTTGTTCTATCATATTCTACTTTTATCCGGACCTGTTTTATATGTCAGACCTTGTGGAAACAGCGATGAGTAGTTTAAATATAGGCGGAGGTGTGCATCCGTAAGAAATGATCCTAATAGATGAACCGCTGATGTTCGCTTTCGTTGCGTTTTGGATAATTTGGATGGCCATATTTAAAACACCGCCCGGACAATGGCTCATAAGGCTATGCGAAGGGCCGCTGATGACATTTGCACGATATATTGATTTTCATGTGATGAAACTAGCCGCTTTCTTCGTCTGGGTCAGTACGAATCCCGTGGCCGCAATGAGAATAAAAGGTAAAGAAGTGAAGCTGAAGGTAGAGCAACCAAGTATTACACCGGAAAAGGCTGCGGAATATGAACGAGATCTGGAAGAGATACATAAGATGCAGCCTCAGAGAGAACCAATGGTGAGATTGAACATAGGTACCGCACTGCTGTTGATTTTAGTCTTCATCGCTTTATATCTGTTGTCCATGTTTATAGGTAGGTGGCTTGCACCATGAAATCACATGAACTGGATCTAACAAGAAAGAATAATTTTTGATAATCGGACGCAGATGAACGCAGATAATCAGGATTTTAAATATAAAGAATTGACGGAGGAGATTATGCAATAAAGGTGCTTTATGAAGCTGAAGTTATAGGTGAGTACTATGCTGATATACTGGTTGAAAACAAGGTAATCGTGGAGATAAAAGCAGCAAGAAGTTTGGTAAAGGAAAATGAAGCACAGTTATTGAATTATCTAAAAGCAACCGATATTGAAGTTGGACTTTTAGTTAATTTTGGCACTAAACCGGAAGTTAAACGTAAGGCATTTGATAATTTGAGGAAATAGTTTTCTGCGTAAATCTGCGTCCTAAATTAAATAATTAGAACTTGTACTTTATATACAATAAAAAAAATAGAGGGGGAATACAAACAGATCCCTCCTCTCCTGCTTACAGCTCTCTTGTAAATGCAACCCAGGTTTCCGTGGTTGAGACATCCCGGCTTTGGTGAAGGAAATCTTCAATCACTTTTGCATCTTCCGCCTCGTAAATCCATACCGCATCATACCTGCCCAGTGTGTGATACACTTGCAGGAACTTGACGCCTGTGGGTGGA
>JAUWVD010000107.1 GCA_030617585.1 Candidatus Methanophagales archaeon | reverse complement strand
CTCCTGATTGAGGTACTCTGCTTCAACACACTTCTGGACGCCCTTGTTGAACAACAGGTATCCATACGGATGTGCGGCAACGGTTATGCAGTTATATTCTTCTGTCTTTTCTACTATCTCCTGTGTAGTTAACGTTATAGCAAGATACGGGCTTTTTCGCTTGCTCTTATGTATATATTGTTCATAAAATTCCTCCAGCTCGGAGATAGTATAGAAATAGACAAGTATATGCGGCCCGTCTCGGGCGCTTATCTCCATACCAGGTATAACAAGAACATCCGTCTTCAGCTCGTAAGCCTCAATCACTCCGCTTATCTGGTTGTGATCGGTAATTGCAAGCCCGAAACTTTTTTGTTTCGCAAGTTTCAATGCATCCTTTACTCTGGTCGGAGAGTCCGAGTGGTTTGTATGATAATGCATATCCGCTGCTTTAAGACCGTGGCGGTTAATCTGTTCGATGTCTGGTTTCTCAAATATTATCTTCTGCACTATATATAATCTATTGTTACGTGACGTTAAACTTTTTTTTTAAAAAAAAGTAATCTTGATCCAGCTCTATACCTGATAGGGGTCTAAATCTAGTTGCAGCGATTGTTGCCATAATTTTGATATGTGTAAATGAGTTATTATGAATTTAAGCATCCGATGGACGATAGATTGACGGCCGATAAATGGCGGGCAATGTTGAACTCGAAAGATGTACTTGAACAGAGAAAAACGGAAAAATTGTGCCTGTTGAACGATACATAAAGCTACGAGAATATGGGTCCGGCGCAATTCCGATTATGCCTATATCCAATCATGAACAGGTAGTGCTTGAGCGTTTAAGGAAATAGAGCACAATACTGCTAAAATTTTCCGGGTATTGGAACATCAGACCGTGACCACCACCTTTGAATTGAGCAAGCCAGGCGCCCGGTATCTGTTCAGCAATAATAAAGGAATTGCGCGGTGGAAACACTATATCCTCAGTCCCGGTAATGAGTAAGGTATCCTGAGGTATCTGTAGCAATCGGCTGTATGAACCGTTCCAGTTCACCATAGCATACCACTGTGCGTCAATATGCTCCTGTGGACTTGTCTCTGTCACGTTCGGGAAATAGGTGCTTGGATCTGGATGTTCAGCAAGCCATTGTTCGGGCAAGAGAACTTCAAAGGCACGCAGTGCACGCTCTTCCTGTGTGCCCGAGATGTTCCTGAATTTGTTCGCGACTTCTGGGTCTGGGAATATTCCCTCGTCCCCGCCGCAATTCGCAGAATACAGTATGAGTTTGTCTACCTTTTCTGGATAGTCTAAGGTAAGTTCCAGCGCGGTTTGGGTGCCCATAGACCAGCCAAGTATATGTGTATGCTCCAAGTCAAGCGCATCCATGAAGTTCGCTGTGTCATCTGCAAAGAGTTCGATGGTAAAATTTTCTTCTGTTGCCGTTGATCTCCCCATCCCACGATTATCAAATATGATCACCCGATAGTGTGCAGCAAGGGTATTTACCACACGGGGATTCTAGGGATCCATTGTTCCATCCCAGCCCATTATCAGGAGCAGGGGGTCGCCGGTACCCAACTCTTTGTACGCAATCTTAATATCCCCTGCAGGTATCATTTGAATGTCTACTTGTTCTACGTCCAGAGGCTGATCCGCTTGGCATTTTTGATGGTAGATACTGCCGCTTGATACCAGTACAGATGCTATTACAAACACACAGAGCGATACAATAACAATCTTTCTGGGAATCATTGCCTTAATTAAAAATCAATACGTTTTGTGGTATATAAAACTAAAACGGTATCGCCCACTTTCATCAACAGCCTGCTTTATGTATGTACTATAACAAGTGAGATTTTTTGATTTTAACCCGCAGCAATTATAGAACATTTAAAAAGTACTTGTTATAGTACAAGTTAAACACTTACGAGATATTTCATGGCAGCCCCTCTTTTATCGCATCTGCGAGCAATCGACCAGCTTGCTGCATTATCGGTCTATCCGGACCCATATAAGCCACGCACTCGTTATCATGCATCTGCATCACCTTATCCTCAAGTGATTTCATATCCTTGTAAGACATACCAACGATCTTCGGTCCAATCTTTGACGCCGTACCACAGGGAGTATCTCTGATGACCTTCACCTCTTCGATAATCATGTTCCTCGCATTAACCCTGAGTTCAAATTTGGGCATACCAAAATGCTCGGCAAAAGAATTGACTATCTCATTCTCGCTCGTATCCAGAGTACAAAGCGGCTCCGGGAATTCCACGTGTATACCTTCCTTTTTCAGCTCCTCCTCTATTGAATACTGCCCCTCTGGTATCAAGTTCGGGTCCTCAATAGGCCAGATAACCGCCTTTGCGCCTGTCCTCTTTGCTATTATCGGGACGAGGTCACCAGCCTTTGGGAGTATCCCAAGCACTAATAGAAGATCACACTCGGATATAGGTATGTCTTCCGGCATGTCGCCCTCAGGATCGTCAAGCGATACGGACGCAACTTTGAGATCGTAGAGTCCCACTATCAGGTCTGCAAGCCCGCTCATAGCCAGATGACCTGTTACCAGCTCGCCAAAGGAGCCGTGATAGAGTATGTAAATTTGGTTATTCATATATTTACCGGCTCCAGCCAGCTCATATACTTCTCCTCTTTCGCATTTACCACATCAAAGAACTTCTTCTGTATTACGCCTGTCACTTCCCCTCTCTTGCCTTCTCCTATTGTTACATCGTCTATCTCGCGTATTGGCGATACCTCTGCTGCGGTACCGGTGAAGAAAGCCTCATCAGCAGATAGCAGTTCCTCCTTCGTTATTGGCTTCTCTACCACCTCGTAGCCAATATCCCGTGCAATAGTGATTACCGAATCACGAGTGATGCCAGGCAGAATAGATGATTCCGCTTCCGGCGTATATAGTATTGCATTTTTTACTGCAAATATATTCTCGCCCGGACCTTCCGCCACATAGCCGTTAATATCAAGCATTATCGCTTCATCAACCCCTCTTTCTGTTGCCTCAAACACAGCTAACTGCGAATTCAGATAATGCCCCGTAGCCTTTGCAGTAACCGGCAATGATCTAGGGTCTATTCTGCACCATGAAGAGAATATGCATCGTATACCCTTTTTTAACGCATCTTCACCAAGGTAAGTACCCCACCGCCATGTAGCAATAGCGCAATCCACAGGACTGCCTGCTGGGTTCACACCCAGGTGATGGTACCCATAGAAAGCAATTGGTCTTATGTAACAAGCCTCAAATCCATTTATACGAACAGTTTCCTTTATTGCATCCGTCATTACATCCTTTGTATACGGTATTTCCATCTTATACAACGCTGCGGACCGGTACATCCGGTCTACATGTTCCTTTAGCCTGAAGATGAATGAGCCTCTCTCCGTTGCATAACATCGTATCCCCTCGAAAACGCCAGACCCGTAATGCAAACCATGTGCAAGAACATGCACTTGCGCTTTCTTCCAATCCACAAACGCGCCATTGAACCATATTTTACCTTCTTCCGGAAGCTTCTCCACCATTTTTGTCACCTGATCTAAATAAAAAGTAACTATTTAGTTTATTATTCCTTATTCCCTTTGCACATCCATTAGTTTGCAGTCTCATTTACTGCGAAAGCATCAATCAGCTCAAGTCCTTCCGTGAGATTTCCATTGATGTATCGTTCTGATTTCGGGATCAAAATCACATTGTCTACTTGGCTTATCCAGTACTTTTCCTGATACGTTTGCGGCTGTCCCAATCCGTCGAAACTGCAATTGAGCTCAAGTGCCAGGCTGGGAACAGTACCATAAGGCACTGTCAGGTTCACTTCCTCGGTCACTGCACCCGATATTACCGCAGTGGCGTTAATTGTAATTATTGCACCAGTTTCATTGACTATCGTGCCTGTGACTTTAGTTGTATTAGTCCACGTTTTTCCTGCCCATAACGGGAAATCAAGCATTACAACTTCTGGCTCAAAGGTCAAATTCGCTAGTCCTGGTTCCGTCACTAGCCGTCTTATTGTGACCGTTTTGTTGCCAAGATCCACGTACATCTTTGTCCCGCCAGTAGGTTTACTTGTGTTAATTACATAATATGTCTCGTTGTCTATCACTTCGGTCGCAGTAAAAAAGCCGGTTGTTGCATTCTGCCCGACGTTTGTGCTTTCGCTATCATAGGTGATGTTAGATATAAACGTCATTGCTGGAATCTCTGTTGGAACGTGTATCACGATTCTTTTCACTTCCAGCATAAAACTCACTGAATTGTTGTAATTACCATTCATATCAGTTGCATTAACCTTTAGATTGAATGATCCCTCAGCGCTTGCGTTTGTGCTGTAATTGAATCTGTACCCTGATATATTGCCTTCGGTAAAGTTTCCGATAAGGGACATTATCGTGCCTGCATTTCCGCCTAGCGGTGATAAATCTATCTTTACAAGGTCGATTGAACTGTTTATACCTGCTACATCAACTCGCAGCTCTGTAATATCCGTGTCCACCGCTATTACCGGCGGCGTGGCACTTGCATTTAGTACTATCACGTCGCTGCTGGTTCCTAATGTACTTGACATTACGGATACTGAAGACGTCAACGCAAATATTAGTGCAGTCGCTATAACTGCGATTTTTACCCTACTCGCTTTTTTATCGTGCATTTTTTTTCACCTTTTATTTTATTCGACTCTTATATCTTCATCTATTTTTGTTATTAAAACTTTCGTTTTTTTGCTTCGCAAAAAAA
>JAUWVD010000114.1 GCA_030617585.1 Candidatus Methanophagales archaeon | reverse complement strand
GGAGCGCTATTAGCCAGAGCAATAGAAAAAGTTAGGATCATCGCTTACGAGGACCTTGGTACCGAAGCTATTCGCCAATTAGCAGTCAAAAATTTTCCGGTTATAGTAATAAATGATATATATGGCAATGACCTCTATAAGGAAGGCGTAAAGAAATACCAAAAAATAGAAAACATTAAATAACCTATATATATTACTACTTTAAAACAGGATGTAGCCATGAGATCAATTAGGCGGGCGAGGTGAAAGGTGGCGGAGGAAGGATTACCAAAATTCTTGTCTATTTTATATGCGTTATATCGTCTAAAACGTATTTGTAACAGTTTTGAGCTTCAGAAGTATCTGTACCTTGCAAAAGTGGATGGTAAAGCACCAATTGATTATATCTTTGTCGATGACTATTATGGGCCTGGCTGTTCATGCATAAAACAGGATGCTATAGCTCTTGGAGAAGAAGGCTATATAAAAGTATCATTTGAAAATGGCTGGGTCTTTGAAATTACAGAGGATGGAATAAAACAGGTTGAGAATTATATTAGGTCGGTACCAGTAGAAGTACGAAGATCATTTGACCATATTTTAGAAAAATATATTTCCCTACCTCTGGTAAAGTTAAGAGATAATTGGTATATGAACTCGAAACCACGCGAGGAACACGAGCAAATAAAAAAGCAGTTGCTCTCAGAGATTAATATCTTATTGAACGAGTTCTCTCAATTTGAATCAAATGGGAATTCACTTTTCATACGCGGTTCGATAGATTATTGCCTGCTGGTATTAAAGCGGGAAAATTTGGGCGACATTCAAAAGGATAACTTATTAGCCATCATTAAAGGATACCTTAAGAAAATCATAACATTAAGAGAGCTTACACGAGGTAATCAGAACGTATTAGGGTATTGCTGCTTGAACGATATAAAAGAAGATTTTGAACTGGCCCAAAAGGCATGTGTGGAATATAATGTCTTACCTGCGTTGTTCGATGACGACATAGATTTGTCCGCTCTTATTGAGGAATAACAAATGGGTTCGGGATCAGAAGCACAAAAAAGAGTCATATATGATACTAATTTGATAATTTATTATTGTTTTATGCACGAAGAGAAAATTAAAGGAAAGGCAGTAATTATAAGAGTTATGGGATTTACGAACAGGATCCAAAGACTTACAGAACAGTTTGTAACTGACGGTTTTGAAATTGAAACGATCTCGGGGGTGATAGATGAGATCTTTGATAAGGGCATAGCGAAAATTGTTGACGAATTTTGTGATGATCCGCAAACTATCAGCTTGATCGGACTTCCCGAAAGAGTGAAAATTTCCAGTAGGATTCGGCTAAGATTAGCACGGAAGACCGAGGAAAAGATTAAACGTCTACAAAATAAGGCATGGTTTAAAGTAATTGATTATCACCCGGACGAACGAGAGATAAGAGAGGTGAAGGATTTTTATCTGTCGCTTAACGGAACGCTAAAGATGGAGGAACACAAGAGGAAGAAGAGGACGAGAGTGCCTTATCCCTCTGATATAGATATGGCATTATTAACATACTCAAAGAAGACCGGAGCCCCGATAGTAACGAACGACAGTGATTTAACAGATTTTAAAGAAGAATTGGTGGGTAAGGGATTATGCTCGGGCATAATAGTAGTTCCTTGAATTTCAAATGTGGAGAGAGGTAAAAAAGTAGCTGAGAGAGGCCATGAATAACAATGGCACGTCCTCAGCCATATTTTTTGCGATTATAAGTTATATCTATTTTTCCTTCTTTTCTTCTTCTAGTTTCTCGTGCATATACTCGCCAACGGTCTCTCTGCCGCCCCAGCCCACAGCGATACCTATAGCGACTCCAATGCCTATTCCAATACCCCATGCTAACGGAACGAGGAACGTGTATATGATTTGCATGTTGATGAGTAACTGCTCCATCGCTAATACCAGCACTATTACTACCATGATCGCCTTAAGCACCGGTGCTATTATATCAGCGAGAAGAATCTCATGGGATCCGAGTGTTTCGTCTATCCACTTCATGGCGAAAGTAATCAGTATCATTCCCACTATCAGTATTATGGCTGCTATGATCAGACGCGGGAAGTATAGCGCAAGCGCAGTCATGAAGTCTGACAAATATTGTACGTTCAACACGTTTACGGCTGCCATGATGAAGATGATGTATATAAACCATCTAATCACAACATCAAAAATTTTCGAAATACTCCATCCCGTTTTCTCGATCGTATCACCCACACCTGCTTTGCTCACCATAGTGTCAACGCCAATTTTATCAAGCACTAATCGCACGACTTTACCGAGTACACGCCCTAGAATCAATCCAATTATCAGAAGTATTATCGCTCCAACTATCGCAATTAAGGTATCGACCATCTTAACTTGTATAAATGCTGCTTGTAGTTCTTCTAACATTTTCTTTTTATCACCTCCTTATTGTTTTTATGGCGCTTATGTCATTGCCTATTACTAATGCGTAGACATAAGTATCTATGATAAATAAGTCATACCTATATAAATATACGTGGGTACGGCTGAAGAACTGTTCGAGCTGCGTTCCGGCAACTGGAGCTTCAATGGCACAATGACGATAGGTGAACAGGCCATGCCCACTATCGGCACGAGAACTGTTAGCCTGACCGGACCGACCACTGCCGATTTTGTTGTGGTAATGGAAGGAGAAGAGGAAGCAGAGACAGGTTAAACTTGGTGGGACGCGGACAAAGGGAAGTTTGCGATCAAGGAGGTAGACGAGGAACCCCGGTATTATGATTTAGTGCCAAATGGCTATGGCAGCACTTATGAAATGGACGGTCTTACTGAGTTAGGCATCATGGAGAATGTTACCTGCGAGGAGAGAGAGCCTTTTGTTGATGAAAATACCACGGTAAAGACGTGGATAGCGAAAAATACAACTGGTGTCGTGGTGGCAAAAAGGGAAGGTACGTTTACTCGGATCGAAGAGGCACCTGTTGAGGAGAACGGACAAATAGGCATTCTGGTGATAGGACATGGCAGTACGAGCGATTCATGGTGTGCTCCTGTTCGATCGGTAGTGGCGAATGTAAGTTCGCCGTACCCAGTAGAACTCGACTTCTTGGAGTTTGTACCGAACGAAACGATAAACATTGCCGTGGACAAAGGTGATGTAACGAAAGAGGAGAAGAAGGCGTTTAAGTTGCTCTGGGAAGAGCTAAAAGAGAAGTTGATGTATAAGCCAGTCGACTATCTTTTCGAAGACCTGAACAAAAGTTGACACGGGTTGTTTTTTGAAAGAAAGTTTTTTAGATGATTTTTGATGCATGTAATTCAAATTGAAAAATATATACATACACCTTATTGGTTACAACTTTATTAACTTCTAACAAGATACTGAGTAGTATGAACGAAAGAAAGAAGATAGGCATAATCACAAGTGGAGGTGATTGCGGCGGATTAAATGCCGTTATCAAAGGAGTCAGTTCAATGGCGAATTATTATGGCCTGGAAAATGTTGTTATACCCAATGGCTATGCCGGGCTCTACAATCTAATTGATTTTGAAACAGATGATCTAATCAGTTTAGATTATATTCGCATGGGTTTGTTTCATTCAAATATAGCAGGATCTGAAGCAGGGCATTCACGAGTGAAAATCTCAAAATTAGATGATGAAAATAAATATGATCGGATTAAGCAAGGACTTGATAAACATTCTATTGACGCATTAGTAGTAAGTGGCGGAGACGACACCGGCTCTGTTGCTCTGGATTTACTAAATAATGGCATTGCAATAAACCATGTTCCCAAAACAATGGATTTAGATCTTCAGTCATACAGCGTTGGCGGCGACTCCACAATTAACGCCATATCAAAAATGGCTGCAAATCTCAGGACCACAGCAAGAAGCCATAACAGGATTATGATTTTAGAAGTCTTCGGTAGATATGCAGGGCATGCCGCCTTTAGAGGCGGTATTGCAGCCGATGCAGACTGTATAATTATACCGGAAGTTGCCCCTGATTTCGATGTTATTTACGAAGATATGTTTGCTAAATATACAGAGCGAATAAAAAACTCAGACGTAAAAGCCGGCAGTTATTTGATTGTCGTTTCTGAAGCGCTAAAAGGGAATACGCTAGATGATGACGTTGACGAGCGCGGATTTTTAATAGATAAGACAAGAGGTGCCGATGCATTTGGGCACTATCCTCTTGCGGGTTCTGGAAAGACAATAGAAGCGGAACTAAAGAAACGAATGAAAAATGATGAGAAGATGAAACAATTCATGGAGCAGGTGCACATGTATGTTCAGGGCCAATATGACATACCCGAAATCCGGGTGATCCGACCAACACATCTGGTACGGTGCGGCGATTCGTCCGCTTATGATGCTAATTTCGGTAAAGAATGCGGTGCAGGAGCAGTTATATTATTGATGCAAAATGTTACCGGTGCTACTGTTACAGGTGTAAGAAATGGTGTTGTAGAATATATGGACATCTCGGAAGCGATAAAACAAAATACAGTAAATCTTGATCAGGTTGCATTGCACGAGGCACTCGGGATTTGTTTCGGCCGGAAGACCCAAAAAA
>JAUWVD010000097.1 GCA_030617585.1 Candidatus Methanophagales archaeon | reverse complement strand
ACCACCGGTCATCTATTAAAGGACCCTGAGCGTGTGATAAGTATATGCGAAGCAACAATAGAGGTGGATGCGGATGTAAATGTGCTGCGTAAGATGTTGAGGGCGGTATAAATGAGGATATACGTCCGCGGTCGGTTAAAGAACGAGAAAGCATAATATCCAACTAAAATCAATTATTGACACTGATCAACACAACACTTTTTCTTTTTTATAAAAAGAAAACCTGTGCTAAAAGAAAAACACAAATGTTCTTTTGGTAAAGCTTTTCTTTTTAAGAAAAGGTTTGTGTAAATCCGTGTACATCTGCGTCCTAAATTAAATCGGTAGAAGTTATAGTATATATACAAGAATAAACAGTAAAAATGATGCATATCAGCACAGACATTGGCGGTACATTTACCGATTTCGTAATCTCCGATGGCGAGAAGATAGAGTCATTTAAGGTGCCGTCCACACCGCAGAATCCTGAACTCGCTATCGAGAACGGTCTTGATAGACTCACCACAGTTACTTCATTCTCTCATGGCGCGACGATCGCGACAAATGCGGTCCTGGAGCGAAAAGGAGCACGAATCGGGTTGATAACAACAAAAGGCTTTGCGGACGTCCTTAAAATCGGTCGTCAAAAACGTGCACACCTCTACAGGCTCAATTCCACAAGACCACTGCCATTGGTTGACCACTATTTTGAACTCTCCGAGCGCGTATCCTCTGAAGGTGTCATAATTATGCAACCGACAGAAGAAGAGGTTCTGGCTGTGGTAGAACAGCTAAAATCACTTGGCATTGAGTCCGTAGCTATCTGCTTTTTATTCTCGTTTCTGAACCCCGCAAATGAACGTGCTGTAAGAGCTGTACTGGAACGAAATGGCATAAAAAACGTTTCTTGCTCTTCCGAAGTGCTACCGGAATTCCGCGAATATGAACGGATGTCCACAACCGTCTTAGATGCATATCTAAAGCGAATTGTAGATAGCTACATCACCAGAATAGAATCCATTCTGGCGCAGAAAGTGCAATTCTACGTCATGCAATCCAACGGCGGAGTAGTTAAATCAGGACTTGTAAAGCGAAAGCCCGTGAATATGCTCCTGTCTGGTCCCGCAGGCGGAGTAGCCGCTTCAAAGTTCCTCTGCGACCTCATCGGGCTAAACGACATAATAACCTATGACATGGGCGGAACAAGTGCCGATGTCGCTACGGTAATCAACGGTAAGCTGTCATGGACTTCCGAGGGCAGTATTAATGGCATACCGCTAAAAATGCCGCTGGTAGACCTCGTAACTGTTGGCGCGGGCGGCGGAAGCATTGCATGGCTAGATGCGGGTGGCGCTTTACGTGTGGGGCCCGAAAGTGCAGGTGCTTCACCGGGCCCCATCTGCTACGGGCTCGGTGGAACGGACGTCACGGTAACAGATGCTGATTTATTATGCGGGTTTATCAATCCGAGCTACTTCGCAGGTGGTGAAATGGTTTTAGAAAGAAAGAACGCGAAAAGGGGTATGGAAAAGCTCGCGAATGAGATTGGGATGTCATATGAAGATACGATTCTGGGCGTTTGGAAAGTAGTGAACTCAAACATGATTAGTGCCATCAGATTAGCGTCTGTGGAAAGAGGACTCGACATCCGTGACTTCGCTTTAATCGCCTTTGGCGGTGCAGGGCCCGTGCATGCAGCCGCATTGGCACGAGAGCTGAACATCCCAAAAGTTATCGTTCCTTTTGCACCCGGTGTATTCTCGGCCTATGGCATCTTGGTATCTGATGTGCAACTGGATTATAGCAGGACTAACATATTGCGAGTGGGAGAAGCGGAAGCAGAAGCGTTTGTAAATGAGACAATAGAAGATTTTACGGCAGCAGCCAAAAGAGAGCTTATGATGCAAGATATTGAGTTTGAAGATGCGATGCTGTTGCCATCTCTGGATATGCGCTATGTTGGTCAGAGTTATGAACTGAACGTGAGCTACAAGGGCTTGGAAGCGACACAAAAACGCTTTTACGATTGCTACCGCCAACAATATGGCTATTATATGCCTTCTGAGGCCGTAGAAATCGTTAATGTTCGATTACAGGTGATGGCAGCCCGAGCGAAACCGAAACCTCCAACGGTTGTAGTTAACGGGAAGGGCAAACCTGTTGGATATAGAGCGGTGCTGTTTGAGGATGGGCGAGAGAAAATACCCGTATACCGAAGAGATGATTTGCCCCTGGAGCACGAAGGCGCGGCAATTATTGAAGCTAAGGACTCTACCATCGTTGTGCCCCCAGGCACGAGCTTTTCGGTTGATCTGTATGGCGATATTAGTATACACATTGCCTAATGTCTTGTCATGTGTGTTTGGTTAAGTATTTACTGACACCGATTAACACTGATTAACGCAGATAAAAAAATAAGAATGACGATAGCCGAATTTCTCATCTTTTGCCTAACGTTCCCTCCAGCAGAGTTGACTGAATAAGTATCTTTAAATATGTAGTAATTGCCCAAAAACTTGTGGATTGTGAGTAATTAATTGCAAAATGCAAATTGAAAAGGAGATGAAACTGGGCTCTTTTGACTTTAATTTTTAAGTGCCCATTAACGAACTCCATCTGTCGAACTTTGCATTTTGCATTTTAAATTTTGCATTATCTGCTCAAAAAACCATAGGCTTTTGAGCAGATACAAATTATATATAACCCTTCTCCACCAGTACCTCGGCATTCAATATAGAAGCACCCGCAGCGCCTCTTACTGTGTTATGGCCTTGCGCAATGTATTTTATTTCGTTCTCCAGCCGCCCACTTCTTATCCGTCCTACCGATATACTCATCCCTCTACCCGCATCGCGGTCTAACTTCGGTTGCGGTCTATCCTGCTCCTCACGTACTATTATCGGCTTTTCCGGTGAGAATGGCGTGTCAATCTCTCTAGGGAAGTTCACAAACGCGTTCTTTACTTCCGCTTCCGTTACTCTATCCTCAAATGTTACCCATATCGCTTCCGTATGTCCGTCTAACACCGGAACGCGATGACAGGAGGCGCATATGTTGACACTTGCGTCTTTTATCTCCGAACCCTCCAGAGTACCGAGTATCTTTAGCGGTTCACTTTCCATCTTACCTTCTTCCGTTGCTATAAACGGTAGTACATTATCCATTATCGCCATTGACGACACACCCGCGTATCCGGCGCCCGATACCGCTTGCATTGTTGATACTCGCACCTCTTTTAGCTTTAAACTCATTAACGGCTTCAAACTCAAGACCATCACAATTGTCGAGCAGTTAGGATTTGTTATAATAAACCCGTCCCAACCCCGTTTCGATCTCTGCTCTTCTATTAATGCTAAATGGTCTCTATTTACCTCCGGTATAACTAAGGGCACATCCTTTTCCATTCTATGCACCGCGACATTACTGGAAACCGCATATCCTGCCTGTGCACAGCTCTTCTCCACTTTGATTGCCGTTGGCCTGGGCAGAGCAGAGAACATAAGTGCTATGTCGTCGGTCGCAGAGATGTCGTCAACGGATTTCACCACTGTTTCGGCCGCGGCCTCCGGCATCTCATACGGAAGGAACCATTTCGCTACCTCGCTGTATTTCTTACCCGCACTTCTCTCAGAAGCGTAGAGCGCTCCAAGCTCAAACCACGGATGCCCGTCCAGAAGCTGCACGAACCTCTGCCCCACGCTTCCCGTTGCTCCCAATACCCCCACTTTTATTCTTCTCATAGCTGCATCTCTTATCCCTTCTTTTGGAAAAGATTTAAATCTTTTTATAGTGCCTGCATGTAAAGTAGATATACAGAGGTGAAAACAGACAATGGCAAGATTTCCAGAAGCAGAAGCAAGACTCTTCAATATGAAGATATGCATGGATTGTAACGCGAGAAATTCGATTAGGGCAAAGAGGTGTAGGAAATGCAACTCTAATAGCCTGAGGCTGAAATCTCGACATAGAAGTAAATAGACGCCTGGCCGGCGTGCATGCGGGGTAACCTATGCTATGAGAAAGGGAAAAGTAATAGCAGTAGCAGGAAAAGGTGGAACCGGGAAAACCGCTATTGCTGCACTTTTAATTCGGGAACTACTCGAGTCTAAAGAAAATGAAGATATATGCATATTAGCTGTGGATGCGGATGCCGATTCTAACCTGCCCGAGGCCCTAGGTATATCGTATGATAAGTCGGTAGGAGATATAAGGGAAAGCCTGCTGGAAGAGAAACAGCAGGATATAGCTCTGGATGTGCAATCGCAATTTGAGGGTAAGATAGCGGAGATAATAGAGGAGGAAGACCGTTATGATCTCCTAGTTATGGGACGGCCCGAGGGTCCTGGCTGCTATTGCCCGGTAAATCACATCATACGGAGGATTATGGATATATTAACGAAGAATTACGATTACACTATAATCGATTGCGAGGCGGGTTTGGAGCACCTCAGCCGGAGAACGACAAGGGACGTAGACGTCATGCTCGTTGTGCTAGATAGCACACAGAAGAGCATGAAAACCGCATTGCGACTGAAAAAGATTGCGGACTCAATAGACGTGAATGTGCAGCGGATGGTGTATGTAGCAAATAAGATACCTGCGGGTGCCGAGGAGCGGTTGATAGAGGAAGCGAAGAAGAAAGGCATCGAAATAGATGCGATAGTACCATTTGACACGTTAATACCCGAGTATGATCTTGAAGGCCGACCTATTCTGGATTTACCCGATAATGCCCCGTCTGTCATCGGTGTGAAGTGGGTGGTGGAGCACATCACTAAGGAATAAGTTGCCCCCGTCAGTTGCTTTCTTTATGATGTACACATAGTAAAGGATTTAGCGTTATGAGCGAAGAAGTACCTTTTGTTGACTGGGAGCCCGCAATCACGCCCGAAGAGGTCTTTTCTGACATCATCGGAGTGAATGAGATACACGTTCTGGGTAAAAGAACGTATTGGGTTGAGATGAGGCCCGTAGAAAGGGGCAGATGCGTTGTTGTGCAGCGAGATGAAGATGGTGTGGTTAGAGATATTACACCGCAGGGGTTCAATGTACGGACACGGGTACATGAATATGGCGGTGGAGCATACACAGTTTACAAGGATGCCATATATTTCGTCAATTTTGATGATCAACGCATCTATTACCAGTCAACGGATAACGCTGAAGCAGTGCCACTTACCACCATAACGAATGAAGACGGGTCGTTAGGCAAATATGCCGCTCTTACTGCGAGTCCCGATGGTACGAAACTCCTCTTTGTATA
>JAUWVD010000023.1 GCA_030617585.1 Candidatus Methanophagales archaeon | reverse complement strand
CTGCTGATTATATAAGACGTAGAATGGGCTTTGCTGCTTATCAGCCACGCGAAAATGAAATAGGTCGGTACGTATTAGAAGTTTCAGTATACGAGCGAATAAGTGGCTTGCAATACAAGCCTACGGACGAAGAGATAAAGGAGATAGTGCGTGGTTGCCCTATTTGTATTGATGGAGACGCAACCGAAGATATGGAAGTAGGCGGTTTTAAAGATCTCCAAAGGGTCGCGACGAATAAAATACGTGGTGGTATGGTGCTCGTACTCACCGAGGGGATCGCAATGAAGGCAACGAAGATAAAACGGCATGTTGACCGACTTGGACTCGAAGGCTGGGAATGGTTAGCAACGTTGGTAAAATCAAAAGGCGAGAAGAAAAAGAAGAAGTTCTTGGGTGATTTGATCGCCGGTAGACCCGTATTTGGACGACCATCGACAAAAGGCTCCTTCAGTCTCCGTTATGGTCGTTCTCGCAATACGGGCCTCGAGACAGTCGGGTTAAACCCCGCTACTATGTCATTGCGTGGATTCGTCGCTGCGGGCACGCAGATAAAGACGGAACTACCCGGTAAAGCGGGCTGTGTTGTACCTGTTGATTCTATTGACGCGGCAACAGTGAAATTAAAAGATGGTTCCCTAGTCAAGTTAGATTCCGCGGAGGCAGTCACTAAACTAAGAGATGAAGTGGCAGAGATAGTGGATGTAGGCGAGATACTCATAGATTATGGCGATTTTTTAGAGACGGGGCATCGTTTAATGCCCGGTGCATACTCGCATGAGTGGTGGTTACGGGAATTAGAAGTGAAATCAAATGAAGAAGCGGCTAAATGGTGTTTGAAACCGCCTAATCAAGCAGAAGCAATAGAGCTCGCATCTCGCTTCGATGTGCCGTTACATCCGGCATATACGTATCTATGGGCGGACATAACAGAAGAGGATGACGCATATTTAGCAGATTCTATATGCAAGAAGGGCACTGTGGAAGAGAATACGCTCTTTATTCACTCTGATGATGGAGGCAGAGTAAAGGCGATTCTGGAGGATTTGCTTGTCTTGCATCACATTGAAAATGGTTCTTTAGCGATAGAGGAGCCAGATGCGCTGTTAAAGTGTTTAGGGATAACCGGGGATTTGAAGCGAGACGAATTTACGCGGGTAAAGACGAGGAACAAAGCACCAACAAGAATCGGTGTTCGCATGGGGCGACCGGAGAAATCGAAAGAGCGGCGGATGACACCTGCACCGCATTCTATCTTCCCGGTAGGCGAATACGGAGGAAAGAGCCGGTTGCTGAAGGAAGCATTAAAGAAGAAGGTGATAGAGGTAGAAATCGGCATGAGAAGGTGCAACGAATGCGGTAATGAATTCATATCCTCTTCATGCATCTGTGATAAGTGCGGCTCTTCAAACTTTAAAACTCCGGGTTTGATGCAAGATGCAAGATCTCGGCTAAAAACGGGTTCGCAAGCTAAAAAGAGCATAGATCTGTGGAATTATTATCATGCGACTATAAAGAAACTGGGAGAATCGCCTAACAAACAGAACGTGAAATGCGTGCAGGGGCTTATTTCAAAGCATAAAGTGGCTGAGCATTTAGGTAAGGGTATATTAAGGGCGAAACATGGCGTGTTTGTGTTCAAGGATGGCACGATAAGATATGATTTCACAAATCTACCGTTAACGCATTTCAAGCCCAAAGAGATAGGTTTGAGCCTGGAGAAGGCGAAGGAACTGGGGTATTCGCATGACACTTTCGGTAAGAAACTGGAAAGTGAGGCGCAGATAGTAGAGCTCAAGCAGCAGGATATTGTTATTTCGCTTGATGCGGCATCGTATTTGCTAAAGGTGTCACAATTTCTTGACTCTCTGCTCTCTAAATTCTATGGCTTATCGCCTTATTATGGTGCGTCAAACAAAGAGGACCTTTTAGGGGAACTCGTGCTTGGGCTGGCGCCACATACATCTGCTGGGATATTGGGTCGGATAATCGGTTTCACAAAGGCTTCGGCCTGTTACGCGCATCCTTTTTTCCATGCAGCGAAGAGGAGGAACTGTGACGGTGACGAGGACTCCGTCCTCCTCCTGCTGGATGCTCTGATCAATTTCTCGCTCTTCTTTTTACCTGAGAAACGCGGTGGCAGAATGGATGCGCCTCTTGTTCTCATTCCGTTCATCAATCCGAAGGAGGTAGATAAAGAGGCACGTAACGTTTCTATCGCTCGTGAATACCCATTGGAATTCTACGAGGCGGCTTGCTTGGAGAAGCTTCCAAAAGAGGTGGATATAGAGACTGCGTCGACCAGAATAGAAGAGCCAAAGGATGTTTATGGATTCCTTTATACACATGAGACAACAGACATCGCAGCAGGTCCTTTAAATTCGCTGTATAAGAGTTTGGGTACTATGATGGAGAAATTGGATGCGCAGTTGCGATTGGCGCGGATAATAAGGGCTGTGGATGCACCTGAAGTGGCGGAAGCGGTCATAGAAAACCATTTCCTTCGTGATATAAAAGGTAACCTTAGAGCGTTTGGATCTCAGAGGATGAGGTGCAGTAAATGTAATGCTAAATACCGGCGGATTCCGCTGAGTGGCAAATGCACGCGGTGCGGCAGTAAGATACTTCCTACTGTACATATAGCAAGTGTGAAAAAGTATCTTGACGTCTCGCTGCGTATGGCAAAGGAGTATCATCTTTCTGATTACACGCGACAACGGCTGGAGCTGTTGCAGAAGGATGTGAATTTGCTCTTTCCTGATGCCGGGAAGCAGCAGAAGGCTCTAACAGATTTCATGTAATAAGGGGCCAGGCCCCCCTTATCAACCCTCCCGGCCACAAGTTCATTTATGTGGGTAAGGGAGAGTGTGCCGAGCAAAGTTCATAAAATCCAACTAAAATTGATTATTAACGCAGATGAAATCGAATCAGTGTAAATCCGTGTAAATCTGCGTCCTAAATTAAATTTATAGGTAGAAGTTATACTTTATATATAATAACAAGAAAGAAAAATGTTCGACCTCATGCATAAAGCATTGAAAAAGGCGTTGGAGAGCTGCGATCAGGTAGAGATCTATGGTGAGCGGGGCAATGTGTTAAGCATTGACCTTGAGCGCGAGGAAGTCAAAAAGGTGAAGCACGTTAAAAGCGCAGGCATTGGCGTGCGAGTAGTATTATCAAATAAAATTGGGTTCTCATCCACCACGGCTTTGGAATCCGAGGCGATAGAAACATGCGTAGAACATGCAATAAAACAAGCGCGGGTGTCTGATCTTGATCCTCATTTCGTGAGCTTACCGGCACTATCAACACAGAGCTACACGAAGCCGGAAAAGACGTTTGATCCACGAATAATTGACCTTCTCGAGCGTGGGACCGGTGATGCAATAGAACATTGTAAAGCGCTGCTAACGGGAATGGAAGCGTATAAGGTAAGAAAAAGCGTAACCTGCAGACCAACAGAAGGCAGCTTCGCCGCTGCACATGACGAAACATACATTTTGAATTCTGAGGGTATCGAGACGAGTGATACCGGCACTTATGTCGCTGCCGGAATAGCGATTGTGGCAAGTGAAGATGATGGCGAAGAAACTTCTGGCTGGGAGGGAAAAACCAGTAGGATGCTCAGTGAGATAGATTTTGATTGGATTGGTCGGTCCGCAGTGAAAATAGCGGCGGATAGTTTAGGTGGTAAAAAACTAGAAACGAAAGAGATTCCCGTTATCTTCTCTCCTAGAGCGGTGCAAAGTCTTTTCGCTTATACTCTGATCCCACAACTTAGCGCTGAGAGCGTGCAGCGGAGACAATCACCATACCAGGGTAAGAAAGGTGAGGAAATATCGTCTGAGAATCTTTCGATTATTGACAATGCTACGATGCCGTTAGGCATAAATAGCAGGCAGATGGATGGCGAAGGCGTCCGCTCAGAAGCTACAAGTTTGGTTGATAAGGGCGTGCTAAAGAATTTCCTCTACGATTCCTACACTGCAGGCAAAGACAATGTGAAAAGCACGGGTAATGCAATAAGAGGTTTTGACAATTTACCCGCACCTGGAGCAACGAATTTCACTATAAGTGGGCGTAGATCATCTACGGACGAAATGATCCGCGAAATAGGCGCTGGCCTGTTTATAAACGATGTGATAGGTGCGCATACCGCATCAAGAGCATCCGGTGATTTCTCTGTCGTTACTCAGAATGCTCTTGGCATTAAAAAGGGTGAGTTGTATCCTATTACGCAGGTAATGCTCGCAGGCAACATGCAAGAGGTGCTGGAACATGTGGAATTGGTTGGGACCGATACACGACAGATATCTAATGTGGTCTCGCCATCAATTATGGTATCAAAGCTGCAGGTAGTGTCGTAATTAAACGCCGGACACCAGCGTAGCAATACCTACCGCACCTGCGTACTGTGAATTAGGCGGGACAGTAATGTCAATGCCGAGCATAGTCTCAAATTCGTGTGTCACCCCTTCTATTAGCGATACACCACCAACAAAGATAATCGGTGGTCTCATCTCCATCTCCTGTATCTGATTTTCATACACCTGGTTCGCAACCGACCTGCAAGCAGCAGCAGCTACGTCTTCTGGCTTCACCCCGGAACCAAGAGCAATAACAAGACTTTGTATTCCAAATACCATGCAATAGCTCTGCAACTCGTGTTTCACTTTTGACTTCAGCGCCAGTTCTCCCAACTTCGAGATGTCCACATCCAATCTATTCGATGCCACTTCCAGAAACCGCCCGGATGAACCACCACAAATACCGCCTAAATTGAAACTAGTTGCTATACCATCTCGCATCAGAATCAACTTATTGTTCATTCCACCTATATCAATCACTGTTGCATCGCCTTTATGCTGTCGAGAAAGCAAAGCCGCTCCTTTCGCGATTACACTCACCTCTTCTAAATTGAGTACCGCCTTCACATGCTTGCCTACAAGTTCACGGCCATGACCTGTGACACCAATCGCATCCACATCCGTTCTCGAAATACCGGCACCGTTTAACGCCGATTCTATCACTTCGTCCGCACTTTCTACCGGATCTGTTGTAGGTATCCAGCCTTCCCCCACTATCTCATTATCCTTCATCACCACCGCTTTTGTGGTAGAAGAGCCGGAATCAACGCCAATTGTGATCCCTTCCTGCTTCTCACGCATTAAAAGCGACTTCCGCGCTATTAACGTCTTCAGCGCTTCCAGCCTCGAATATATCTCTATCTCCTTCGGCTTCTCCACATTTGAATATACTATAATTGGTATATCAATTCTCTCCTGCAGGAACCTTCTTACAGTATCTTTTACTATTGTGCCCTCAGCACATTTGAAGCAAGTGAGGAGTAAGGCACCCTTTATCGTAGGGTCATCTAACATGGATACCGCTCTTGCCATCATCATATTCAGGCTGGGGCTTTCTACCTCGAATCCAAACTCTTTACAGGCTAGTTCCACCTCCGACAATTCCATCTCCGGATAGACCAGTTCTATACCTACCCGCTCTGCTATGTCGTCAAATAGCCATTGGATACCACTGTATTCAGTACCACAAGATATCTGTGCAACTCTCACCTTCTCCATTTTATCTTTGCCCTTCCTTCTTTAACTGCTCTAAAAACGTCATTACTTCCGATACCATCTCTTCCACTTTCTCGCCGCCTTCATACGCAACTTCTAACGTCGGTATCTCGCGCCGCCTTATCAGGTACTTAAAGAATTCGTCTGCAACTGCGCAGCCCATGCAGCCAAAAGTAGGGGGTGCATCGCGCAATATAATCGAAGCTTCTGCCTCTTCTAAGAGAGGCGCAAGCAGCCCTATTCGCCCTTTTAAGCCTGCGGGTTCTTCCACGGAGACATATCTCAACGCCCTTTTCAAGTCCTCCTCGGTGACATTCAGCGGTGGTGCGTCTATCTCAGCATCCCTCACGTGTTCACCTATCTCTTTCATTAATACTACGGGCTCATGCCCGCCTCTTTCCACCAAATCCGCCAGTATCATGCTATTCGGTGGATACACCAGTACTTTCATCTTATTTCTTCCTTCCCATTTTTCTTAATGTGTCTAATACAATATCAAATTATTTTAACTAATCTCTTATGTTTTGATTTGTATAATATCTTCATTATCCCCTATACAAGTACCACCCATTTTATAATTAAAAGCTTGAAATCCACAAGATTTTGGGCTTTTACTCAACGCCGTTACTCGTGATAAAGAACTCGCAAGATGTATCTTCAGGCATAGACCGGTGCTTCTTTAAGATGGCTCTTCTTTTACCTTGCCCTTCCGCCGCTTTCTCCAGTTGCACTATCACCTTCGAGATATGCTCGAGCATATATCCACCAGAAGGACGTAATTTGCCTTTCTCTATATCTGCATATACCTGATTTGTTATTATAACAACGAGGTCATGCCTGCGTGCGAGTTCTTGAAGATGCTCTATCTGGTTTGCCAATACTCGCCTCAAATATATACTCCGTTCTTCATCCAGCTCTAATCGGTAGAAAAGAGTTGCGGAATCCAGGATTACTAGTACAACATCGTCCCTTTCCTTTATTACCGTTTCTATCTCTTTTATGCTTGACGTTTGCTGCTCAAAACTCTGTGGCTCGTATATTATTATTCGCCGTGCTATACTTTCCACATCTTCGGATTCCGCATTCGAGCTGGCTATCTGTATGAATCTTTCAGGCGAAAATCCTTCACTATCTATAAAAACTACGGCCTTACCCGTTTTAGCACATCCTATCGCTACCTGGAGGCAGATATTGCTCTTTCCGCTGCCCGCCTCGCCGTATAACTGCGTTACCGTGCGTGACTCGAACCCGCCGCCTAACAGCTCGTCTATATTCTTACATCCACTGCTATATCTCGTAGGAAGTTGCATAGAAACCTTTTCTTTAGAAAAAAAAGCGTTACCAGAAGAAAAAGGTTTTCGCTATAGAATTATCGACATCGCAAACATGAGACATAATACACCTACTACGTCAGTTAAGCTGGTTATTAGTGGTATTGTATCGTTATCCGGGTCCAAACCAAATCTGAAGGATAATATTGCGATGTAATAAGAAGCGAAGTTAAGAAAAGTAGTGCATAAAATGCCGCCTATGAGCGATATGAATAGCATCTTTAATAACGATGGGGTGGTTACTCCAAGGCAGCTACTCGCAACGAATGCCAAAATGCCAACAAATGTAAATACAAATACGGAGAGGATGTATATCACCACAAAATTAGCAGAGACTAGTTTATCAGGGGCACGCTTTGGACTCACCGTCCCGATATGAAGCATAGAAGAAAGACGAGCACTTAATATGCCGCCTAACGCATTGCATTCACCCAAAAAGGGTGGTATGATTATCAAAATCGAAGGAATAGCAATTAAACGTTCCAACGCCATATCCATTCTTATTCCGGCGAGGGTGCAGAGAATAGCACAGATGAACAGCATTGGTATGCTTTCTACAAAAATACGCTTCACAGCAGCATCGTTTGTCTTCAGTCCTTTTATGGTACATAAAACAGCCACTATGATGAATGTAATTGATAGCAGTGTAACAGGAGATAACCAGCCCATAAATGCAATATCGAGTGAGTTCAACTTTAACAATACAACGGCAGCCAGGTACAAAGAGGGTATGGTAACCATGTCACCGGCGGATGTGATTATCGGTGAGGACATATTGTCCAAATCCCAGTTTCTATTGTAGCCGGTAATAGAGACGAGAATCGCAATGCCGAGCAAAATGATTCCGGAGATTATGCCGCCGAGTACAGAAATGAGAATAAAGCCTTGTATAGGGATACATGAGATTTTAAACGCATCTGCCATTATCTTCGCCAATGCGCCAAGGATAACAGAAAGGATAAGCGTAAGTGACAAAGAAGCATAAGCATTTTGATATAACACGCCACCCTTTCTCAGCGTTGGAGAAAAAAGACCCAGATGCATAGACGTTCCTAATCGCGACACCAGCGCACTGTAGACATTACCACGCATGGCAATTGCAGGTGGTATGAGTATCAAGAGACCGGGGAGCAGTTGCAGCGTGTCCGTCATCAAACTCAATCCAATTCCAGCCAGAAGACCGGTAAAAGAGCAGAATAGCAGTGAAAAAGGCGCTTGCCTAAATAAATCAGAGAAGTTGTGAAAAAAGGATGTGACTTGGCTGAGAGGAGCTACCTGGATATGAGCAGCAACAAGCGCTGAGCAAAAGCCGCTGGGCTTCGCTTTCTTTTGCTCTTTTTGCATTTCCATACCGCCTTTTAGCTCTGCCATCGTTCTTATGCTTGCCAATACTAATGCCCGTGTTTAAATCATCATCCAAGCTATCTGGGGGCTCAGTATCCGTTTCGCATTCCTTATCTTGCATGTGCCTCATTCTCTTTTCTTATGTTTATGTTATCCCTTTCATTTATAAATATAGCTTAATAACAATGTTGCCAGAAGAAGAGAAACTGGATGAGATACGGAAGAGGATAGATGAAATAGACGCTGCTATTGTTGATTTACTTTCCAAAAGGATGGCCTATGCGAAGCAGATAAAGGATGTGAAAGTGCGAATGGATATGCCCATTAAGGACAGACGAAGGGAAGAAATGGTAATAGGGAACTGGTGTGAGCATGCAAGAAGGAATAAAAGAGGCGCTGCGTATGATTTGAGTGAAGAGATGATGAAGAAGATGGCTGCACTTATAATCGAATATACGGTTAATAATGAGCTGATAGCTAATAACTCTGATATGAGCGTGTGAGTGAGAACATGGAACTCAGAGTGAGGACGGCGAAAGGATTCGAGGTAAAAATAAGGGACTTTGAAGTTGTTGATATTAGAAGAGTTATGGAAATAGAGGTGGATTCTTCTCTGGATGGCGATGCGGGATTGTATCTGGAGTTACAGGATGAATGGCCGGAGGGGTTCTTAGTTGCAGAGAGAGAAGGGCGTGTAGTGGGGTTCATAGTCGTGATTTTAACGCCGGAAGGCGAAGGGCGTGTATTCTCACTCGCTGTCGATTCCCGATTCCGGGGGCGAGGTGTTGGGCGCGTGTTATTAAAGGCTGCTTTTGGGGTGCTGAGGAAACGGAAAATATGGTATGTTGAGTTGGAGGTCCGGGTAAGTAATTCGATAGCTATGGGGTTATATAATCGTATGGGCTTTATGGAGGTTGGATTCTTCCCTTACTATTACAAAGATGGTGAAGGTGCAATACTAATGAAGAAGGTTTTGTAATGGCATAAAAATTTCAGGACAGTAGCGTCTGTGTAAATCTGTGAAATCGGTGTCTATGATAATTATCAAAATTGGTAAATTATTTACAGGGAGTTACCTAGCACCACTTTTATCAATCCCACTGGTCCTGTCATCATCATGTCGCCACCGGGGGCGGAGAAGATCCCAAGCCCTTTCATCTTCGCCCTCTGCGGACCTGTCAATGAGATTATATCGGGTTTATTTCCGCCTACTACCAAAGCACCATGTCCACCATCATCAAAAACCTCTTTGTTGGTTATAGTGCCGTCAGACAGTTTTTTTATGTAGTAATCGAGCTTTTGTTTGTCAAGCATGCGTGTATGGTGCTCAAAGACACCTACTATCCTGTTCCCTACCAGGGCCATCGCAATAGTATGCGCATTACCGACATTTATGCAGATAGCACTCGCCTTCTCTTTTATCCGTTCGTCTTCAAGCGAGCCCAAAACTGCTGCAGGTCCCGTGTCCATCAAGAGGATGTGTCCATCATACCATCGTTTCACCGAGTGCAATAGCGAGTGCATCCTGCTGAGGTTCTCCGGTACGGTATCGAAATAGCCAAAGGAATTTAGTCCGCCGTCCCCTACCTTCTCCTCGATCAAATGGAACCTATTTTCTCTATCTGTAACTCCGTTTGGTGCAACGCCGTGGTCCTGAACAGCTATTGCGATAAAATCAAATGCCGTTTCAATACCGAAAGAAGAAAGGAAAGGCAAAAGCTGGCGATTTAAATCGGAAACAAATATAGGCTTCGCATTTTCTCTTATGTGTTCTACCTCATCCCCGGTTATAATCTTGATCCCATAGCTTTTTACGATTGCCAAGTCGTCTCTGATAGTTCTTGCCGCCGTTTCGGTCATATAAACCTTGTGTTCCCGGACATGCTCGAGTACCGCACGTGTGAAGGGACCCCCGCCCATGATGTCTCCGGAGATGACTAAATCACCTTTTGATTTACGCACTTCGGCAGCGAATAAACGGGTCGGCGAAGGCAAAACGAGTTTGTATGCGTTATCAAAGCCGCCCTTATCGTCATAGACCATTATATCCTGTGTCCCTGCTCCTACATCTATCGCAAGTATCCTCATAACGCTTCGCAAAAACCTTTTCTTAAATTATTCTAATAATTATAATCAGTGATAAATAAATAAAGGATAAAAGTGGAAAATGAATGATGAAGAATACAACATAGAATACTTCAAAGAGAACGAATTAATAAGGAAAAAATGTGAGAAGTGTGGCACGTACTACTGGACTCGTGATAATGATAGAAAGACATGCGGTGATGCACCATGTGATATTTATTCTTTTATAGGCGAGCCGATATTCAAAGAGAGAAACGTGGAGCAGATACGAGAATCATTCCTCTCTTTCTTCGAATCGCACGGGCACAAGAGGCTGAAACGGTATCCTGTTGTTGCTCGATGGCGAGATGACATCTATCTGAACATCGCTTCTATCTCAAATTTTCAACCTTTTGTTACCGCAGGCAAAGTACCACCACCTGCAAATCCGCTCGTCATTTCTCAGCCTTGCATAAGACTTGAAGACCTTGAATCTATCGGAAAAACCGGTCGCCACCTAACGGCATTCGAGATGATGGGTCATCATGCCTTTAATAAGAGGGGAGAGGAAAGAGAGGAGACGGGAGAGATATACTGGAAGAACGATACCGTAAGGTATTGTGATGAGTATCTGCGGCAACTTGGTGTGGACATGGACGGTGTAACATATAAGGAAGCGCCGTGGGTAGGCGGCGGAAATGCTGGACCAAGCCTCGAAGTCATAACGAGCGGT
>JAUWVD010000049.1 GCA_030617585.1 Candidatus Methanophagales archaeon | reverse complement strand
GAATCGCGGTATAAGCCCTGGCTAGAGCATAAAGGAAAGGCGATCCTGGGCGAAGGCAGAGCAAAGTTACTCAGAGCGATTCGCGATTCGCACTCTATTAGAAATGCTGCCAAAACACTTTCTATCCCTTATAGATCTGCCTGGGAGCATATAAGGAAGATAGAAGAAGCAATAGGCGCTCCTGTGGTAAAGACACATCGTGGCGGTGCGAAAGGTGGTGGTGGTGCAGAGCTAACGGAAGAAGGAGCACGGGTTTTACGTGAATATGAACAGTATGATCAGTATCTAAGTAGTTTATCGGCAGATGAGGACTATTGGGAGGCATTGGATATGAAGATAAGCGCAAGGAATAAAATTAGCGGTGTTGTAAAGGCGATAGAGAAAGGAGAAGTTGCTGCTTCTGTAAAAATCGAGGTCTCAACGCCTACTATCATAACTGCGTTGATAACCAGGGATGCGGTAGACGCCCTTGATCTGAAAAAAGGCGATTACGTAGAAGCAGTGATAAAAGCAACAGAAGTAATGGTGTCGAAGGATTAATCACTCCCCCACTTTTAGTTGCTCCACGCTTAGCTCGCCACCCTCCTTCTCCATCAACTTCTCCACCTTATATTCCGCTTCGTCTAACTTCTTATTGCAAATTTTACACAATTCCATACCCTCTTCGAACATCTTCAATGAATCTTCCAGAGAAAGATTCCCGCCACCCAGCGTCTCTACTATACTCTCTAACCGCTTCATCGCATCCTCAAATGTCACTTCTTCTTTTTCTTCCATTTTTCTTTCACTTCCGAAGTCGCTTCCCCATCCGTGAACAATATCGTTAACGCATCACCAACGGAAACATCCTCGATACTCCTTACTATTTTACCTTCTGGTAATCGCGAACATATGCTGTACCCCCGATCAAGGATAGAAAGAGGACTTAATGCGTCCAGTTTGCCAGTAAGCGCTTGCAAGCTTTTCCTATGCAATGTCACAAGATGCGTAGTTGCTGCAAATATAGTCCTCTTTATTTCATCTACCGTCTGCCGGTATTGGTTTATTCTTTCGGTAGGCTTTCTAAATAGAATATTCTTCTCTATGCTCTCTAACCTCTTTCTGTGATATTCGATCGTGTTATCTATGTTCTGCTGTATTCGCAACGCCAAAGAGCTCAAATTCCGCTCTAGCTCGCGCTTATCAGGCACAGCCAACTCAGCCGCTTCTGACGGTGTCGCCGCGCGTCTATCAGCAACGAAATCCGCGATTGTAAAGTCCGTTTCATGCCCCACCGCGGAAATAACCGGTATTTTCGATGCGAATATCTCGCGGGCGACAGCTTCTTCATTAAAAGCCCAGAGCTCTTCTATCGAACCTCCTCCGCGACCCAGTACCAGCACGTCTATCTTCATCCGCTCCTCATTCACCCGGTTCATCAATCGAATAGCATTTACTATCTGCCTGGGTGCGTCCTCTCCCTGGACTGCAACTGGCGCCACCAAGATATACACATGAGGGAATCGCCTCTTTGTAATGTTTAACATGTCCCGGATAGCAGCACCAGTTGGCGAAGTGATAATGCCTATTTTGCGGGGGAAACTCGGTATCGGTTTCTTATACTTAGAGTCAAACAAACCTTCTCCCTTTAACTTCTTCTTTAACTGCTCAAATGCAAGGTACAACGCACCTATCCCCTCAGCTTGCAGCTCATCCACGTATAACTGATAACTTCCACGCCGCTCATACACACTTATATGGCCCCGGAGTATCACGCTCATCCCATCTTCAGGCGTGAATTTCAGCCCACGATTCTTATCCCGGAACATAACACATCGCAATTCCGAGATTTTATCCTTGAGTGTGAAGTATAAATGACCAGAAGTAGGCTGACTGAGGTTAGATAGCTCGCCCTTAACATAAACGTCGCTCAACACACTATCCTCGTCCAACATATGCTTTATGTAGCTCGTGACCTCCTGGACGGAGTATATGTGCTGTGTTTCTTTCTCTTCTAGCTTCTCCTCGACCTTTCCACTTTCAACACTTAATTTCTCTTCAAAATCTTCATCCTTTTTTATATGCAGAAAATCCATCAAAGTTACTCTTGGTTTATTCATTTCTATCGCCTATTAGGAAATAAGAAAAAACTGATCTACTCATACTAACTTCTTCACATATATATCCTCATACATAGGACCTTTAGGCGTAAGCGTGCTCTTCTTTAATTTTAGCTCTTCTACATGCATCTTACCCGCTTCTACATCCCTCAATTCCGCTATCGTATTTAAAATCGACCCTATTTCTTCTCTTGATAATGGCTTTTTCACCCTGCATAGTGTGGTATGAGCACTGAACCGTTTCTCAAACGGGAAGCCTAATATATGCATCTTCGATTCCACATCCGCCTGCAATGCCTTCAACTCCTCAATACCCCGCCATATGCCTATCCAGATAACCCGTATGTTTCTTGCTTTTTCCAATTTAGCTTCGGGGAAGAAGCCCACACCACGCAGCTCGATGTCAAACGGTTTTTGCGTTATTTCTGACAACAAATTTTTTATTCGGTCCACGTTATCCTCAGGAACCTCCCCCAGGAATTTTACCGTTTGATGCATCTGCCATGGATTCACGAATTTCAATTCCGCTCCACTTTGCTCCATCCCTACAAATTGCTTTTGTATTGCCTTTATCCTCTCTCTTATTTCCCTAGATAGATCCAATGCAATAAATGATCTCATAAACTTTTTTGCTCCGCAAAAACCGTTACTAACAATTTAGCTCTTCTTCTTTGATAAAACTTTCTTTCTGAGCGAGTTTTTTTACTAACGATTTTCTTTCTAAGAAATGGTTCAACTTTAAAATCCTTGCGGTAGTGCGTTGCTGCTGCTCCGCCTCGCGCTCCTGATACGTCCTTATTGCCCTTAAGAGGTCGATCTTTCTGAACTCAGGCCAGAAAGGCGCGCAGAAATACGCTGCACATTCGTTACCCAATGCCTGCCAGGGCACGAAATTGCTCAATCGCATCTCGCCCCCGGTCCTTATTATTAGATCAACACTCGTTTTTGCTTCGGAATCTGAGTCATCTGCTTCTATTTCGCTAATGTATAAATGCTTCGAGATCGTCTCTTCATCTATCTCCTCCACAGATAGTGAGCCTCGTTTTACCCTATCCGCTATTATACGTACTGAATCCACTATCTCCATCCTTCCACTATAGGCTACCGCAACAAACAACTTAAAGCTGTTATAATGTGCCGTTTCCTGTTCTGCCTTTTGTATTGCTTCCTTTACCGAATCCGGTAGCAAATTGAGATTCCCTATGGCTTTCACTCTTACTCCTCGCTTATGAACCCGCTCATCTTTACTTATCTTCTCGAATTCCAGACGCATTAGCTTAAAAAGCCTCTCCTTCTCTTCAGCGGACCTACAAAAGTTCTCAATAGAAAAGGCATATATTGTGAGTTGCTTTACTCCTGCCTCAAAACACCACTCAATTACCTGTTCAGTTATTTCTGCGCCATAGAGATAACCCTCTTCTGTTGAAACGCCTATCTTCTTAGCGTATCTTCTATTCCCATCCATGATTATCGCTACATGCTCGGGCAGACTCCGCACCCGTACTTCATCCGCCAGCAATTTCTCGTATTTTCCGTAAGCTCTATCCTGGATCCAGTTGCATACGCTCGCAGCTTTACGCAGTCTCGAGATCTTCACGCTATTGTCTCTTGTCTTCATATTGTCCCTTTACGCCCCCACACTGTTTCCGAAGTCCAGTATCTTTGTCTTCAGTTCAGAAAGCTCGACAAGAGTTGCACATCCTGCGGTAGGATTTATATCACGCTTTTTTTGATATGGTGTTTGCGATTGCCATGTCCCCGAGTTTATAAGTAGCACGTTCCGGTATTTAGAAACGCCAACGGTATGGGTATGACCACAATGGAATATATCAGGAACCTGGTCAATTACACCATAATCATGCCCGTTGGGAACAATAGAAATGTTTGTCCCATAGATTGGAGCAACATGTCGCCGTCTAAGCATTTCTACCATTACGTCTTCCGGCTTTGAATAGCTCAGCCGGGATACGGAGTTAACGAAATCATCATAGGATTGACCATGATATATCAGTACCAGCCTACTTCCAATCTGTATATAAGCGGGATTGCTAACAAAACAGGTATCGTCAGGGAAGAGCTTCTTAAGGTCATCTGGTAATGGTGGCTGTGGCTCGGCACTCCTAACTGCATCATGGTTCCCAGGAGCTATAATCACGTGTATATGCTGGGGTAGATCATGAAAATATCCCGCTGCCACTTTATATTGCTCCTTAACATCGGTAATAGACAAATCCTCGTCCTGGCCGGGATACACACCTATGCCATCTACAATATCGCCAGCAACAACCAGATAGGCGATATTAATACTTTCTGCCTGCTCTTTTAGCCACTGCGCGAAACTGCCCCAGACATCATCCAGAAATGTGGTACTCCCCACATGCAGATCAGAGATGAATACCGCATGCACAGGCTCTGGCTTTTCCGTTTCGGACAGCGGCAGAGATAATTGCGATTTTGTTGAACTGATAGGCACATCTGGATACACTATCCGATTGGCAATTAAATACTGCCCTTCATATAAAGAACCCGTAACGCCGATAACCTCATCAGGTATAACCTCCTCTTGATGTGTCAGGATTACCGACATATTACCGGAAGGGTCTTCTAAGTCCACACGGGTATTTCCCTTCGCCGTTTTGTTTATAGAAGAGACCATCCCCACTATAGATACCTCTTCCCTTTCTCGCCGATCTCTTATGTACCGTATCTGCCCGCAGCTTATCCGCCTTTTTATTAGCTTACTTAATCGCTCGTATCTGTTGACGAAATGCGGTAAGAAATCTTTGTGGTCTATGCCGTTGCCCTGATCAAGGAACGTTTTTATTATTGTTGGTGCTTTTGGATGCATCCGTAGTTGGGACTCTCCCTCGCTCAGTTTAATTTTTTCGATAGACGCGACTATCTGCTGTGATGAAATAACAAAAATCGCGGGGTCTAACGAATTGGTCACGCTTTCGGCGATCTCATTGATCCCGAAGCTTTTGTATTTATAATTAGTGAGTATTTCAATTGCCTCTGGCTGGACCTGCAGCCCCAAATCGGCAAACGTCTTTACTATTTCTATTTCCCTCTGTCGCCCATCTCTATCTGAGAACATTTCGCTCATTCATTCATTGTTTATGCGCTTGGTAAGGCGTTCTTCATACAGTTTATTTTCTACTTACAACCATTCCTTAAGCTTTGCTTCTAAATATGGCTTTGGCAAAGCACCTTGTATAACATCCACCGGCTCGCCATTTTTAAAGATGAACATTGTAGGTATAGCCATAATAGCAAAATCCGTGGCTACTTTTGGATTTTCATCCACGTTCAGTTTCCCAAACACGACTTTACCCGCGTATTCCTTCGCTAACTCTTCTATTACCGGTGCGATCGTTTTGCATGGGCCACACCAGGGCGCCCAGCAATCCACAACGATCAGTGAACTTTTTCTTACTGCATCCATAAATGTCTCGTCACTTAGCGTTAGAGGATAATCAATAATCCCTTCTTTTTGCTCTTCCCCTCTCGCCTTTATCCTTTCTTCCATCTCACGCATCTTTCTCTCCTTTATCTGCTCTATTTCCGCTTCTTCAGCGTTCACAAATCCCGACAAATCCCTTTTCTCTTCCATAATCATACCACCTTCTCTGTATCTGTACAAGTGATCAGACTAAAAAGATTTAGATGGGAGTTTTGATAAGATTTGGCATATAACGTAAGGAAGTTTTGTACCGTATTGTGGTTGCCACATAACGGTCATCGCCATCGTCGTATGAGAGGCATACCGCAGGGACCGTGCAATACGGCTTTTTTGTAGCCCTCCGTTTGCCATAGTAATCATCCTCCGCATGATCTGCGATGTCACACTACTCTTCGAAGAGGGCATAATTATATTTATTCTTTTCCTATTTAAATAAAGGGTTTTATATTATCGAAGCGCCGAATATATCACTTTGATTCACGGTTTGGTTTAGTAGGGATAGGCGTTGAAAAAGCTTTCTCTACCGAAGGCCTGTGGATGGCGTTGTAAGCACAGAAAGGGATTATACGGTGGTCGGGCGTGGCATAGTGGATGCCGCACCTCTTTACCCGTTCCAGGTCAAAATTATACATATCCATGAAGTGCATAGCGCCGATAAAAAGCGTTTTACGATGAAAGACCGCAAGAGAATCGCGATTGCCTACGCCCAATATGCTAGCGAGCAAACTGGTAGCATCAACACCTTCTGGCCCCTTATCCTTATCTACAAACTTCCTTAACGAGACTATTAGCCTTGCTGCGGTTTTTAGTTTGCTTATTTTCGTGCCATCCAGGCCACCGGTAGATTCTTTTAAGAACTCTATGAAGCCCTCAACGTCCATGAATTCTGTTATTGGTATTAACTTCCCATTCTCCACGAAGACATATGTCGCGGCACCGCAATGCGGATGCGCCGTGAGTTCTAGCTGAGGTTCGCCCTTCCAACCCTCCACGAAATATGAGATAGGGGCGACAAAAGGAACGGGATAAAAACTCTCACGTGGTATTTCACCGTCTGTTTGCTCTTCCAGAAGATTTATGAAATCCGGAATAGTTATTCTGCCCTTCTTCCTCTCAGATTCATCTACTCTCCCCTCGAACGAGATGGGTTGTGCGTTCACACCTTTTACAACATCCAGGTTCTTAGCCGCAAATCGCACCATGTCGCCTATTTGATCGTCATTCACACCTTTCATGAGCGTGGGTACAAGCACCACACTGTTTAATCCACCCCTCCCACAGTTTTCTATTGCTTTCAACTTCGTCTTTAGCGCAGGTATGCCCCGTAATATTTTATACGGCTCTTCTGTCACACCATCAAACTGTAAATAGACCGTATGCAACCCTGCTTCCGCTAAATCGCGGCAGAACTGTTCACTCTTCGCCATTGCTATCCCATTTGTCGCTACCTGAACCTGCGAGAAACCAAGATCTCGTGCCATTTTCACTATATCCACAAAACCGTCTCTTATCGTTGGCTCGCCACCTGCAAACTGCACCGCGGGGCAGGGTGGCACCTCACTCCGGAGCAGTTTCATCATCTCCTCTAACTGATCCATAGTCGGCTCGTAGAGGTAACCAGAGACAGCGGCATTTGCAAAGCAGGTCGGGCAGCGTTGGTTACACCGGTTCGTGAGGTCTATAAGAGCAAGCATTGTAGAGCTCTTATGCTCAGGGCAGAGACCGCAATCAAAAGGGCAGCCCTTGTCTGTCTTTGTGAGTATGATCCCTGGTTTGCCATCATATCGCCATCTTGCGAACTTGCGATATAGTTCGGAATCAGACCAATATACATCATCGAATTCGCCATGCTTCTCACACCGCTTCTTTATCAGTATCTTACCTTCCTCTTCATACACTTCTGCTTCTATCACTCTGAAGCATACAGGGCATAGCGATTTCGTTTTCATCCTTACTCTTTCAGCAGCCATTTCATCCATATCCAATATCCTATGGCGTGATAACAATATATATATAATTAACTGAAATAAAACTGAGCAGAAGAAGCGGAAATCAAAGAAATTTTTTGCGCTTTGCTTTGAAAGGTAAAGAAGAAATAAAATCAGTGTAAATCCGTGTAAATCCGCGTCCTAAATTA
>JAUWVD010000020.1 GCA_030617585.1 Candidatus Methanophagales archaeon | reverse complement strand
CAGCAATCACCTTCGCGTCCTTGTGCTGCAATTCCGCTATTATATTCTCCAGCGGTATTATCTTCCAATCCTTTCCTATTACAATCACATAATTACAGTAATCTGCAATATCCACTGCAAATTGCTCATATTTCTTCCCTCTTAGCTCCACATACCCTGCGTTGGGTTTAGTACCAAAAGTGCTCTTCAAGGCATTTAAAACGTCCGAGTCTGCTATCTCCGATGGAATCTGCATTGTGCCATCGCCTTCACTTCCCGCACCGTAAACAACTATATCAGCCTCTCCTATTCCCGACTCCGACTCCGATTCAGTCTCCGAGTCAGATGCAAAGGCAGCTATTTTTAGATGGCCCAATTCCGTCACCTTCGCTATGTCCGCTTCTATCACAAGCACGCCATCCACACCGGATTCTAAGCCTGTTGTAATCCGCGACTTCTTTTCAGCCCATGTCCCTACATCCGCTTTTATCCAGATCTCTCTTCTGTTTTCCGTCATGTCATTTCAGCATCTCCATTGCCTCTTTTGCCGAGATGCCATCATGCACTACTTTACATATTGCTCTTGTCATATCGGCCGGATTCGGATGCTGAAACACATTTCTACCTATTGAAACGCCAGCGGCACCAGCGGCAACTGCATCTTCCACCATCTTCAGTAATTCCGCATCGGTATTCGCCTTTGGCCCACCGGCTATTATCACCGGCACCGGACAACTGCGTATCACATCCTTGAAGGTGTCGGGATCGCCGGTATAATTTGTTTTTATGACGTCTGCGCCCAGTTCAGCGCCCACACGAGCCACATGCTTTACCATCTCCACTGCATGCTCACTTTCCACTTTCTTCCCCCTTGGATACATCATAGCCAAAAGCGGCATGCCCAATTCCTCACATACCATTGCTGTATCGCCAAGATCCTCAAGCATCTCAGCTTCGCTCTCCGCACCCACATTCACGTGCATTGACACTGCATCCGCACCTAATCTCATCGCTTCTTCTACCGTAGCGACTATAACTTTGTTTAATGGGTCAGGACCTAACGACGTGCTCGCAGATAGGTGTATTATCAGCCCTATATCTTTACCATACCCGCGATGGCCTGCTATAACAATTCCCTTATGCACGAGGACTGCATTTGCACCTCCGTCTGCTATTGCATTCACCGCGACCCTCATGTCCGTCAATCCGTATATTGGACCCGATGACACGCCATGATCCATGGGAACAATAACACTTCGCCCACTGTTACGATCTACGATCCTCTCTGTTCTTATTCGCTTCCCTATGCCCATCCTTTCCATCCGTTCCCCCATACTTGTCATCTTCCGCTCTTTCCCCCTTTATTTACATTCATAATTTTTTTCTTAATAATTTATTCTGGAATACAAAGCTTATTTATTACACTAAACCAATCTCAAAGTCTCTAAATTCATTGGTGCGGACGTCTCAATATTAAGTTTCTTGTGTATTCCACTTGCTAATGCGATACATTTGTTACTCTCGCCATGCATGCACATCACCTTAGATGGTAGTGGTCGTATCCGCTTCACGTATTCCAGCAATTGATTGCGATCCGAATGCCCGGAAAAGCCATCTATCGTCGCTGTCCCCATCCGCATCTTTATATTCACCATCTTACCCTCGGCTGAAAGCTGTATCTCATCCCAACCTTTCTGTATCCTTCTTCCAAGCGTCCCTTCTGCCTGGTATCCGACAAAGATAAGCGTATTCCGTTCATCACCCGCAAGCCCTTTCAGGTACTCAAGCACGGGACCACCGTTTAGCATACCTGAGGTAGAAAGTATGATGGACGACTCTGCCCCATCTATTATCTCCCGCCTTTTCTCTGCATCGTCCACTTGTACAAATATATCGGATAAGAAAGGATTCTCGCCCTGATATATAGAATTTTTCAGATTCTTATTGAGATACTCCGGATACGCAGAATGGATCGCAGTCGCTTCCCAGATCATACCATCTAAATAGACCGGCACCTCTAACTGCATACCTTCCAAGGCTATCATTACCTCCTGCGAACGACCAACAGCAAAAGCAGGTATTATCACTTTCCCGCCCTGTTTTAACGTTCGCTCTATCTCTTCCTTCAAATTCTTTTCCGCTTCACGCCTTGACGGCTGGAAATCGTGCATCCCACCGTATGTGGACTCCATTACCAGTGCTTCAAGCCGAGTGAAACCATTAAACGCAGGATCGAAAAGGAAAGTCCGCTCATACTTCATGTCTCCGGTAAATGCAACGTTATAAAGCCCGTTACCGACGTGGAAATACGCGATCGAAGAGCCTAATATATGCCCCGCGTTGTAAAGTGTGAGTTTTACATCAGGTGCTATGTCGGTTACATCTCCATACTTCAATGGAATTGTATGTCTTATTGCGTCTCGTATTAAGGAAGATTTATAGGGTATCTTCTTTCCTTCTCGTGCTGATACCTCTAAGTAATCAAGCAGCAAAAGTGCCATAAGGTCTCTTGTTGGCTGTGTTATGTATATGGGACCGTCATACCCATATAAATACAAAAGGGGCACTAAACCTGAATGGTCCAGATGTGCATGCGTTATCACTACCGCATCTATATTACTTATTGGTGTCACTTCGGGAGCATAGAGGTAAGGCATCCCCTCTGAGCCCACACTCACCCCGCAATCTATTAATATCCGCGTTTCGGGCGTAGAAAGCATAAATGCATTCCGCCCTACTTCTCGGCATCCGCCCAGTGCTGTTATTCGTAGCCATTCGTCCTCTATTAGCTTCTCACTGTATATCCTGCGCCCCACTTTTTTCAAAAAGGTCTTTCGGAAATCGCTCTCTTCCCTTAAATACCGCCTTATATTTTTTATTACAGAAGATTGTATAGGTGGTGCTCTGATAACATTAGGGCGCCATCCAATCACCTTTGCAACTTCTCTAAGTGTTGCCCCATGAGTGCCTATCACCAACCCGGGCTTTTCTGCTTCTATTATCACCTCTGCCTTGTCCATATCGAAATAAATATCCTTTATACCTCCTTCCTCGGGTATAATATCGTAAATAACCTTAGATGCCTTCTCCGGCTCCATTAAGATGTTACTACTTGGTCTAACGGAAATCCTCTTCTTCAGCTCCTTCGCCAATGTCCTAACCATGGCGCCATCATCAACGAATTTCAGCGTGTCCTCTGTGTATATGACGAGTTCCGGTCCCTCAAATTCCACCCCGGAAATACTCACGTCATCCTGTAATATCTCTTTTATTCGTTTCTTTAATTCTGAAAGCTTTCCTTCTGCTGACATTGCTATCCCTATCTTTATCTTAATTCCATAGCTTAGAATGATACTCCACCTTTAGCTCATATAACCTCTTGACCTAATAAAATAATAAAAGCTTCAAGAGCAAAACTTTGATTACGAAGACGTCCTTAATTCCTTTATCTTTTCTTCACTTAACGGCTCATACTTTTCCTTTGTTATTGTCACCACTTCTATCGCCTCACCCGAGGCGCTATCTCTCTTTATCGCGGAGTACAGTGCCTGTATCGCAAGCGCTGTCCCTTTCTCCAACGAGATGTCCTTCGTATATTTATTTTCAAGCACACCGTATGCAATAGGAGAACCTGAGCCAGTAGCTGCAATTTCACTCTCCTCTGTATTACCACCAAACGGATCTAATGTATATAAGTGCGCTCCATCTCTGTCTATACCGCCTATAAGGAGTTGTACAATATACGGATAGTACCTCTGCCCATTCATCACATTGGATAATAGCGTTGAAATTCCTTTTACGGTCATAGGTTCATTTCTCCTTACCTTATAAAGCTGCAATTCCACCGTCATTACTCTAACCAGTGCCTGTGCATCGCCCACTATCCCTGCTGTTGTCATAGCTATGCGGTCGTCCACCAGGTATATTTTCTTCGCTGTTTTAGAAGCAATAAACGAGCCCATTGTCGCACGTTTCTCACTCGCCAATACTACACCTTCACCACATATCAAGCCGATGGTAGTTGTTCCCTTCTTCACCTGATCCATTATATCCATTTTTATATTCCCCCATGTGTTGTCGTCAACTTTACATGTTTTACACCACGAAGACTCATTATATCTTCCGCTAACGTCTTTATCTTCTTCGCATCCCCCTTCATCACTACGATTTCAAAGCAATTCTCTTCGTCCAAATGGATGTGTGTCGACGTTCTTATCATACCTAAGTAATGATGCTGCACCTTCGTTAGCTCATCCCCCAATCCTCTTTGACTATGGTCGTAGATATAGGTTATGGTCCCTATCTCTTCTCCGGATTCGCGCTCCATCCACTCATATTCTATTATATATGCCCTAATCGAATCTCTTATCCCTTCAGACCTCGAGGAATATCCTCGCCCTCTAATTATCTTGTCAAACTTATTCAACAGATTGGATGGCAGTGATACCCCTATTCGAGTCAATCCACGTTCTTCTTCCATTTTTCTACCTCTACCAATTTTGATATATGCTTTATTATCGCTTCAACCTTACAGAAGGCATTAGAATCATGCTCTTTTATGCGGATAACTTTCGAGTTGAATCCCCTTTCCCTAAGCCCCCTTTCCAGCGACTCTTCATCAAAACCCTGGTCATATCCTATTGCTATTATGTCCGGCTTTATACTATATAAAGGTTCATACATATCTTCTTCGCTACCCAACATCGCTTTATCTACCACCTTTAAAGCCGATACCATCTTCAACCGCTGTTCCTCTGATATAATCGGCATTCTTTTTCGCTTTCTCACGTTTACATCTCTTCCAACGATTACAAAAAGCTCGTCTCCTAACTTCTTCGCTTCCTCCAAATAGAGTAAATGCCCTGGATGGAGTAGTTCAAATGTCCCTGTTGCTAAAACTCGTACCATTCTTCGCCCACTTCTAACTCCTTTGTATCTCGCTCCACTATTTCTAGTTCTCTCCCCTCCCCCCTCGAATTATAACATCTCCAACAGTGCTCTTCGTATGGGTAAAAAGAGATAATATGACAGTCTCCTGTCTTAGAAAACATAAAAAGATCTTGTTCTGACGGTTTCATAACTGTCAGGTGCGGATGACTATGAACAGACCCTATGTAGCTAAGACCCATTGGTAGCATATCCAATCGTATAATTGCATTCTCATCGGATGAAATAGTGCCGGGAAGGAATAAAACGTCGGTTATGAGGTCATCCTCAGCGCACAACAGCCCGATAAACTCTTTCGGATGATTATATTTGCTTACTTCCATGATAAGATCCAGGACATCTTCCGCTATGCTTGCAATCATTCGTTTTTTATGCATCTTTTCACCCTACCTAAAAAGCATTAGTTTTTAAAGTTTCTTTGATTAATGATAATGACTCTAAGAGAGTTCAAAGATAAACGATCCTTCGGTTTTAACTTCATTGGGCATAGGTAGAGATCCAAATTTCGCTCTTAAAATCAAATCGGCTACGTTATAATTTAATACTTTCGCTATACCTACAATGGATGTTGTAGGTCTAGGATTTACCTCTACCACATGGGCACTCCCATCATTACCCAATATGAAATCTATACCCACATATCCCTCGCAGTGAAGCAGGGTCACCACCCTCTCACTCATGCGCATTATCTCGCTCTCCGCTTCTTGCTCTACTGAATAAGGCACTAATCCCCCACTATATCGTAGCCTTTCGCCATCAACTCTTATAAATTGCTTGTTTATCGTCAGAGGCAGCACCGAAGATTTACCGATTATTACACTGCTGCTTATATCCTCACCATTTATAAATTCCGTTATAATATGGTCTGGCGTGGGGCATATATCTTTGCCCTTCTGTATGAAGACGTTTTCCGATGCACACCCATATCTCGGCTTCTTCACGTATCTTTGCTCACTCGCCACCTCTTCCTTTGGCACAATTCTCGGCACCTGTATCCCCCCCTCGCTTAATACCTTTATTGTCTGCTTCTTGTCGGCACAGATTTTAACAGAATCCGAAGGGCAGCCCAAATTGACAGTATTTGATTCGACGAGCTTTGTAAGCTCGCATAGCATATCGTCGGGGGCAATAACGACGCCTGCATCGCTTTCCTTTGATAGCTTATCCACCGCCACTCCAAAATCAGTTACGGCCTCAGGATAGCTAACTTCATGTCCTAACTCATGAAAGCCACTTTTTAGCGTTGTTAGCATCGCTTTTCCTTCCGCTACTAATTTGCCCCCACCTTTACCAACGGCATACTCCGCCACCATTATCTTCATTTACTTTACTTTGTTTTAGCTTAGCTTACCACTGGCGTAAGTGTTTTCCCATACTCGACGAGCTTTGCTAATGCAATGAGTACATTTACAAAATAGTCGTTATTCAAGGATTTACCTAACTCTTCCTCCCAGCTCTTCTTGATTGATATAAATCGCTTCTCCGTCTCTTCCGATATTTTGTCAATACCAAAATATTGAGGTTCTATGGTACCAGCTAACTTTTTTGACTTTTCCGATTTTTTAACTTCGCCCTTCCGCTCTTTTCGCAAGCCAACAATTGGATAACCCATTGCATTTACCGCTCTCGTCACCGAAGAGATCTTTATCGGCTCGCTCCTTATTTTGTTTTCTTCCTCTAAAATGCCCTCCACCTTTATCGTACCATTCTCTATCCGTTCACGGTATTTCTGCAGCCACCCTGGTCCACTCCCTGTTCGCTCAGATCTCGTTTTTATCGCTTCGCCCTCGCTCTTCTCCCCGCCACCTACTGCTGCTCCTTGTTCTGATTTCTTCCCCCTTCGCAACTCAGTAATCGGATAACCCATTGTATTTACCGCTCTCGTCACGGTTGACAGTTTTATCGGCTGTTCTCTTAGCTTGTTTTCTTCCTCTAAAATGTCTTCCACCGTTATCGCTTTTTTCTCTATCCGTTCACGGTATTTCTGCAGCCAATCCGGTCCGCCCACTATTCTCTCAGATCCCTTTTCAATTGATCGCCCCGCTTCTCCGTCCGCTTTCGTTCTATCTACGTCAACCTGTTTCTCTCTTCGTAATCCTGTGATTGGACAGCCCATCGCATTTATCGCTCTCGTCACCGATGATATCTTTATTGGCTCTGCCCTTAGCTTGTTCTCCTCCCCTAAAATAGCCTCCACCGTTACGGTCCCTTGCTCTATCCTTTCCTTGTATTTCAGTATCCAACTCGGTGCTCGCTCTATTCTACCCATCTCATCTCCACCCTAACATTTATATTTATCTAATTAAAAAGCTATGAATAAAAGATATGAAAGGTGGTGATTACAAATTCCCTGCGGAAAGAAGAGAAAGGTAGCAAAGATGCGAAAGCATAAGTTGAAGAAAAGGCGGAAGAAGATGAGGTATAAGAAGTGAGCTTGTAATTTGCTTGCTACGTGCTTTAATCAGATTCCTTATAATTTTTCCATGCCTTTAATTTTTCTCATTATAGTCGTATTCATCATGTATGTCCCATACTATTTCCTCTAAAAGGTCCTCTAAGCTAACCAAACCATGTCTTATTCCTTCTTTGCCTACGACAATAGCGATATGAAATTTACTATATTATTCCCAATAATCATCGTTGTGAGCAAAGCTTCGGGATCATCCACCAGCTTCTGGACGGTCTTAGCTCCGTCCACGCCCTTCTCACGCAAAGATCGTGCTTTTATTCGCCCTATTCTAATCAGAGCAGTTTCAGAGCCAGCGAAGAATCCCGATAAGAGTAGTAGCGGATTTTGAATTTTGTGTTTAGATATTAGAATTTGTTTAGAATCTAGTGCGTAGGATTTATGATTTCTCACAGCTAAGGTGGAAATGAATTTTGTTCATTTTTCTTCGATTGCAACAATTGAGGATATGTGTCGGGTATTTATAAACTTGTCGGGTGCATAATACTTAAAAAAGAGAAAATGAAGAGAAAATATCCGAAAGAAGGGGGAAGGGAGGTTAGGACATAAATATGAAGGGGCTAACAGAGGTAAGGACTTTAAAGGAAGGGAAATATGTTATTTTAGATGAGGAACCGTGCACGATAGTGAGCCTGTCAACATCAAAGCCAGGAAAGCATGGGGCAGCAAAAGCGAGGATAGAAGGGATTGGTGTCTTTGATTCACAAAAAAGAACAGCGATTCAGCCGGTTACTGCGAAGATTTACGTGCCTGTAATAGAGCGAAAAAATGGCCAGATACTCTCTGTTTTGGGAGATACGGCGCAAATTATGGATCTGGAAGACTACACGACCACAGAAATCAAGATACCTGTGGATTTGCTGGAGAAGGGCCGAATTGAACAGGGCAAGGAGATATCTTTTTTAGTCTACGAGGGTAAATACAAGGTAGATGTAAAATAATAGTGTTTAGAAAATAATGATGAGATGAAAGGGAAAGAAAGCGAAGGGACAAAAGTAAGGGATGTAATGGTAGATGATGTCGCTTACGTTACAGTTCCGGGAACGAGAAAGCAGTTGATGGATGTATGCAAGAGCAAACACATCTCAGGGGTTCCGGTTCTTAAAGAAGGGCAAGTAGTGGGTGTAGTTACGAGACAAGACGTGCTAAGAAATCGCGATGAGGATCAAATAGCGTTACTGATGCACAGGAATCCGATTATAATCAGTCCGGAAGCGACCATTGCAGAAGCGGCGGAGATTATCCATTCGCATGGAATACGTCGTTTGCCGGTGGTGGTAGGTAAAAAGCTCGTAGGGCTTATAACTATTGCTGATCTCATCAGAGAAATTGCGAAGAGAGACTATAAAGAGTCCATAAGCAATTACCTAGGGGACGTTACTATGGCGGCATGGGACGAGATGCCGCTATCAGTTGTGGGTAGAATAATGGAGCTTGCACGGGTAAAAGCAGCGCCAGTGCTAAATTCGGAGCTTGAATTGGTTGGACTGATAACCGACCTGGATTTGATAAATGTATCGGTGGTAGAGGATACAACAGAACAATCCGACTTATCTTTGGGCTCGGACGAGGATGCATGGACCTGGGAAGGGATGCGGGACACGATGAGATTGTATTATGACGTATCAAAGATAAAATTACCGGATAAGCATGTGAAGGAGGTATTGGTAAAGGATGTGATTACAGTAACGCGTAATAGCGAGGTGAGTGATTGCGCAAGGAAGATGAGTGAGAACAAATTTGACCAACTTCCTGTTATTTCCGCACGGGGTAAATTGACTGGCATGCTTAGTGATAAAGACATGCTGCGGGTTTTATTTGAAGCTACGGTGCAATGACCTTTTTTGGTGGGCTTTTTAAGTAGAAAAGAGCAAGATAGGAGCTGAAATCAATAAAAAATGACCGATGCAAGAAGTAGTAAAGGAGCGCCGAAAGATGAGGTGGCCGAGCTTGCACGTAGAAGGGGCTATTTAGGGCAGGCTTTTGAGATATATGGTGCGGCTGCGGGTTTTTATGATTACGGTCCATTAGGTGCAGGGCTAAAAAGGCGGGTAGAAAACCAATGGCGGGATTTTTATATGAGGGAAGGCTTTTACGAGATAGAAACGACAAGCGTTGTACCGCGAAGTGTATTTGAGGCGTCGGGGCACTTGGAAAGCTTTACAGACCCGACAGTGGCGTGTACACGCTGTAAGAACTTCTTTCGGGTGGCTGAAGATCTGGATGTAGGTAAAAGATGCCCGGACTGTGGTGGTGTGCTTGAAGCGGCAGGCGAAATTAATCTGATGTTCCAGACGAGAATAGGCGTGCCTAAAGCAGGTAGCGAAGAGAATACGAAAAGTGAAGCTTATCTGCGACCTGAAACGGCACAGGGTATCTTCCTCAATTTTCAACGTCTGCTGCGATTCAACCGGGATAAACTGCCCTTTGGGATAATACAAATAGGGAAGGCATATCGAAATGAGATTTCACCAAGGCAAAGCCTTATTCGGTTACGCGAGTTCACACTAGCAGAGGTAGAGGTGTTTGTAGCACCGAGAGAGAAGAACAGCCATCCTGAATTTGAAGCTGTGGCGGATAGGAAGCTAAGGCTCGTTCCCGCGAGTTCAAATACGAATTACGAATTAGGCATTGAGAATTACGAGGAGAAGAGCGTAGGAGAAGCTGTTAGAAGTGGGATAATTGCAAATGAGTATTTAGGGTACCATATAGCGAAGGTGGACGAGTTCTTAGAGGGGCTAGGTATTACTCGTGCTAAGCTACGGTTCAGGCAGCATCGCCGTGATGAGATGGCGCATTATGCTACCGATTGCTGGGATGCCGAGTTCCTTAGTGATAGGTATGGTTGGATGGAGATAGTAGGAGTGGCAGATAGAGGTGATTATGACCTCAACGCGCATGCATCTTCTTCTAATACCGATATGAGTGTGCGTACAGAGCAGGGAAAGATAATACCACATGTAATTGAGCCCTCTTACGGTATAGACCGGATATTTTATGCGCTATTGGAGAGTGCATATTATAAAGAGCAAGTGGGTAAAGAGAACCGGCAAGTGCTGAAGTTGAAAATCGAACTCGCACCGATAAGAGCGGCTGTTTTTCCTCTGCTTAACAAGGCTGAGTTGAAAGAAAAAGCGAGGGAAGTGTTTCAAAATCTGCGTGATGCATCAATATTCGTTGAATATGATGGATCTGGCAGTATTGGCAGGCGGTATCGGCGTCAGGATGAGATAGGCACGCCGTACTGTATCACTATTGATTACGAAACACTGGAAGATGATGCAGTGACGATACGGGAAAGAGATACGATGAAGCAGGTTCGGGTTCCGATCGCCGAAGTAGAAAAGATCTTGGCGTGATATTAGGCCATCGGTGTTCGGTTAAGTACGACTAAACATAAATAATGACCGATAACAACAGATTTCCGACACCGATTTATACAGATTGCACGGATTTATTTTTATCCCGTATACCACGTTTGTTTTATATTTAAGTTTGACATTATTGATCTTTTCATCGGTGTCAATCTGCGTTAATCTGTGTCAATAATTTATTTTAAAATTTCATTTTGCATTGTCAGCTCAAGAATCCACTGATTTTTGAGCTGATACCATGAATGGTTTACTGGTATCCATACTTCCACTCCGGAATCCTTCGAGGTCAAGCGTGACGTAATTGAACCCAAGCGTTTTTAATCTCCTGGATACCACTTCAAGCACGTTAGTATCAAAAAAACCAGCCAGTTCTTCCTTACCAACCTCTATCCTCGCTATACCGCCACGATGCAGTCTAACCCTAAGTTGCTTGAACCCCAAATCCTTCAAGAAATCCTCTGCCTCTTCTATCATCTTAAGTTTTTCTAGCGTTATCCGCTCTCCGTATTCTATCCTTGTAGCTAAACAAGGAGAAGGGGGTTTATCCCAAAAAGGTAGTCCTATATCCTTCGCTATTTGCCTTACCTCGTGTTTTGTAATGCCAACTTCAACAAGAGGATGCCATACTCCTTCCTCTTTAGATGCGGCAATGCCAGGCCGGTATTCATCAATATCGGAAGAGGTAACGCCTTCTGCGATGGTTGTTATGCCTTGCTCAGTCGCGATTTCCTTTAATATCATCGCAAAATCACGCTTGCAATAGTAGCATCTGTTATATGGATTTCTGACAAAATTGTCGTTTCTTAGCGGATAGAACTGCACCATCATATAAGGGATACCTGAGAGCTTTAAAAAGCTTTCGACTTCTTCTAATTCCCTTTTCGGGAACAGTTCGCGGTATACCGTTACTGCTAATAC
>JAUWVD010000043.1 GCA_030617585.1 Candidatus Methanophagales archaeon | reverse complement strand
GGTTTCACCAAGTGTATCATAGCCCCTGTAATCGGCAAGAATATAAGTTACCATGTTCGGCACGTTAGTCTCATGCACTCCTTCCTCTACAAACCTCATGTAAAGCGAATACCGGTAAACATCCAGTTTATCCCCTTTTTTCTCAATAAAGTAATATTTCTGCTCCTTTGGATAGTAATGTTTCTCCTTAGGTATGATAACTGCATCCCATTCTCCTTCTTTTAGCTTCGTTACCCCTGAAGGTGGCGGAAACCCACGCCCTTCTAGTGTATCACCTAAACTCGCAGGAATATTGCCCTGGTTCAAATCATCCTCTACACCCTCGGTATCCATATCGAACAGCCAAACATATCGGTTAGGTGCGGAATTTGCATCGCCAAAAGCAGGTATATCCTCTGCCACATATACGAAAAGAGCGCCTAAAAAGAGTACAAATAGCAGTGCCGCTATAGACATTGACTTCATTTCTTCTCCCACCTCTTAGTCCTGGATAATGCGGCGATTAAAAATGCCGTGGTTGCACCTGCACCAACAGCAGCCTCTGTAAATGCAACATCCACTGAATGCATCTCCACCCAAACCACAGCCATCACGAAACTATAAGCACATAAGAGCATAATTGCACTCAAGAGGTCTCTCACGGTTATCGCTGCTATCGCGATTATCACAATCAGAAACAACAGTGTGAGATCAAGCTGCCATATCATTTTCTTTTTATCACTCTTCCATAAACACCTTAGCTACCTTCTGCTGCATCGTCTTATCCACTAATAGCGCATCCGCGGGCTTATGCGCTATTGCATGTACCTGAAACCTGCCCTTCTCCTGATCTATATTTATCGTTATCGTTCCCGGGGTCAGGGTGATGGAATTAGCTAAAGTAACAATAGCGAGATCGCTCCTCAAAGACGTATCAAATTCTATTACCAACGGGTCTATCGGCATCTTCGGGTGTAGAACGCGATATGCAACATCGAAATTCGCGAGTAGTATCTGCCACAACTCCCAGACGACATATATAATGAATCTACCGGATTTCCGTAGCATCTTATCCCACTTTTGCGTCACCAGCAAGTCATGTGAAACAAAAGCGATAATTGCACTGCAGATTATGCCCGCTCCGACGTGAATGGGATCGAGAATTCCTGATAGAAGTAGCCAGAACAGAAACATGGCACAAAACGTTACGAATATCCCAACTCCTTTTCCCGATTTAGCACTACTCTTTTCGCCCATCTTCACATCCTCCTATCCCCTTTCTTCCATGGCTTCACACCGGTATTATAAGCGGCTTTCATTATCGCATGTGTCGCCGTTGGATTGGCGAAGAAAATGAAACAAATTAAAAACAGCAGCTTCACTGGTACAAGTTGCACCGAGAGTTCCGCTCCCGGGCTATAATAGTAAATATGGTATAACAGCAACCCGAAAATAATAAGGACTTCACCTAGCGTGTCGCACTTCCCGGTCGCATGAAGCCGCGTGTAGAAGTCGGGCAATCTCAGTAACCCTATTGCACCCGCAAGCATAAAGAATACGCCTGCAGCCAGAGATAATACCACAACTGCTAGTAAGATTGTCTCTATTAGCTCGACCATACTTCACCCCTCTCTAAATATTTCGCGAATGCTAATGTGCCGATGAAATTTAACAGAGCATAAAGAAGAGAAATGTCAAAGAACAGAGGCCTTTCGAATATATAGCCGATAATCACTAAGAGAACGATTGTTTTTGTCCCTATCACATTCACCGCCGCCACACGATTGTATACTTCGGGACCAAGAGTAGCGCGGTATAAGGCCAGGATTATCGTGACTACGATTAACAGCGCAGTCGCCAAGAATATTGTTAGCATTGCTTCTGGTTCTATCATTTTTCGCTCTTTTTGGCTTATCTATTATCCTTTAAGTATAGGTAGTCGAGGAGGTAATATAAATAAGTTTCGGAATTTTTCTGTTCTATGATGACTATAAAATGTTTGAAGAGCAGAAGAAGAAGGCGCTTGAGCGATTGCGTATAAGGGGCGCAGATGAAGAAGTAGTGGAGATAATAGGGGTGCTAAATCGTCTCGACGATTTCTACACAACTAGCAGTTGCTCTGGACGGGTCGCTTTGATTTGCATTCCTGAGATAGGAGCGAAGAGGGAAGCGGAGTTTATAGGCAAGTGGCATCGCGCGGTAACGAAGGAAGAAGTATCAGAAGCGATAAAGAGGCCAAAACAAGGGGAGATATGGCTAATATCGCAGTCACCGATATTGCACGTCTCGTGCAGAGGTTTAGAGAAGGCGAAGACATTGTTAAGGATAGCGATCGAATCAGGCTTTAAATACAGCGGTATAAAAGCGATTTCAAAGGATAATGGAAAGGTGATGGTAGAGATAATGAGCACGGAGAGAATGGATGTGCCACTGGGTAAAGATAATGAGATATTTTGCAGTGAGACCTATATAGCGTATATTGTACAGAAGGCAAATTTCATGCTCACTAGAGGTAAAGCGAAGTTGAAACGATTTTATTATGGATTGAAAGGGCTTGAGTAGCTTATCCGGTTAAAAACACAACTTATGTAACCCCATTTGAACTTCAGTATCCTGATACTTCTCATCGTCACGTAGATATTCTGTAATGACCTCGTATTCGATCTCGGATAGCGAGGTTTTTAGCCATTTTACTCCCTTTGACCTAAATGGAATGAGCGAATGAAAAGAAATACCATACTGTCTCGCCACATCCGCAGCCCCTTGCTCGCGGTCTAACAAAACAACCACCTCATTACATTCAACTTTTAAACCCCTCTTCTCCGTTTCGTAGTTTATCTGCTCAATAGCAACGAGTTTTGAATCGAATTTTGTCGCTAGATCATCAATAACCGCTATCTGGTCGCCATTTTCAAACTCACCCTCTACCAATGTATGTTCACCATAACTTCGAATGTTTTTTTTGAATTCGTCTATGGACCTAGCGCCTATCTTTCTCGTCCATAGCGCGGGTAAGTCTCCCTGCAAGGTGCAGGCAATGGGTATTCCCGTCATTGCTACGCCTACCACTTTATTTACCGCTTTACATTCCTCTTTGATTATTTTCCCGAGTGCATAACCCACCCTTCGTAAGAGTTCAGGATAAGAAGCGAGTGGTCTTAATTGTATGTAGAAAGGGCTCCATAAGCCAGAAATGAGCGTCCAACCATCCGGATTATCACGATACCAGGTTTTAATTAGCCCCTTCTCGTATAGCAAGCGAGTTATTTCTTTTCCAAGCTCCTCCCTCTCCTCTTGCCATACCATTATTGGACAATCTCTATGAGCTGAATTTCAAAAGTAAGGCTTTTACCAGCCAACGGATGGTTGGCATCTAACGTCACGCGCGATTCCGTGACATCCGTCACAGTGGCTACAACTATTTCACCATCGGGTTGACGCCCTTCTAACGGCTGTCCGATCTCAGGTTTCAAGTTCGCCGGGAGTTGTTTTCGATCTACTACCTGTACCAAATCATCACGATGTGGACCGTATGCTTTATCCACCGGAATATTGACAGTTTTCGATTCGCCCGGATTCATTCCTACTACCGCCTCCTCAAAGCCGGGGATTACCTGACTTTCGCCTATTCTAAATTCCAGTGGTTCATCGTCAATGGAAGTATCAAACACCATACCATCGCCAAACTTGCCCGTGTAGTGAACCTTAACAGTATCACCGATTTTCGCCTGAGCCATTCTTCCTTTTCTCCTTCACTATGTAGCTATTACCGGTTTTTGCGGTATAAAAGCTTTTCGATTTTTTAACTTAAAATGCTATCCCTCCTTTATACAAACATGACGGACAATATATCTGTGTGGGTTCACGATGATATTCAAATAGAGCGGAGGATAGAGCTATGAGCATCCCGAGGGTACTGATTGCAGGCGACAGGAGCTCGGCAGGTAAGACTACAGTGTGTATCGGACTATTAGGTGCATTGCGGGCAATGGGGCTTGAGGTTCAGGGGTTCAAGGTAGGACTTGATTATATAGACCCTGGCTTTCACACATTAGTTTCGGGCAGACCCTCGCGTAATCTGGACGGTTTCTTGATGCCACCAGACGTAGTGAAGGAGCTGTATACGCGGAATTGTAACGGTGCGGACATTGCGGTAATAGAAGGCGTAAGGGGGCTTTATGAAGGTTTGAATTATTTCGACGATGTGGGGAGTACCGCACAGATAGCAAAGATCTTAGACTGCCCGGTTATACTGGTAATTGATGCAGGCAGCATCACGCGGAGTGTTGCTGCGGTCGTTAGCGGCTATAAAAGTTTTGATCCCGAAGTACAGATCGCAGCGGTGATTTTAAACAATATTGGAAGCGAAAGACATGGCGATAAGGCGGAGAAGGCAGTAGCGAAGTATTGTGGTGTAAACGTTATCGGTAAGATCCCACGTAAGAGCGACTTGAGAATCTCTATGCGGCACCTCGGCTTGATTACCGCTACGGAATGTGAAACCGGTGGGAGCGAGTTTAACACCGTTTTGGATACGATAAGGGCAGCGGTGGAGGAATATGTCGATCTAAATGCGTTTTTAGCTGTTGCAAAATCGGCACGAACGCAGAAAATGCCGGAGGCAAAGATATTTCATACGGGCAAGACGAAACGGGCAGACGTCAAGATTGCTATTGCATTTGATGAGGCGTTCAATTTTTATTATCAGGACACACTGGATCTACTCGTTCAGGCGGGTGCGGAACTCGTATATTTCAGTCCTATAAGGGATAAACAGCTCCCGGACGGTGTGGATGCGGTGTATATCGGTGGCGGCTTTCCCGAGATTTATGCCGATACGCTTTCATCGAACACGCAGATGCGTAACGCCATAAAAGACTTTTACGATAGCTATGGTGTTATATATGCAGAATGTGGCGGGTTGATGTATCTGATGGACAAGCTTGAATATAAGGGCGACCGTTTTGAGCTCTGTGGTGTGATAAATGGATCAGTGCGATTTGAAGAGAAGAGGGTAGTAAACTATATAGAATGCGAAATCCAGCGGGATTGTATCATAGGAGAAAAGGGCAGCCGGTTTCGAGGGCATGAATTCCATCATTCTACTATAAAACTCGAATCAAACGTTGATTTTGCTTATAAAATAATCCGGGGCGAAGGTATAAAAGATGGCATGGATGGTATCATATCAAAGAACTGTCTTGCTTCTTTTGCACATCTGCATGCTGCATCTTATACGAAATTTGCCCCGAATTTTGTTAGTAGTGCAAGAAAATGATTGTTTCAAGCACCCCATCATCCCTGGTTCACCATCTCTTGTATCTTATGGTGTATGATAAAGTGCTTTCTACATTGGCTTTTACCGGAACCCGCCACTCGATTTCATTGTTAGACACCTTTGTATGATTATAGTTCTCACCTGTTATCTCCCAGTCTCCGCTGGTCCGCTCAACTACCGTGACCATAATGTCCTCGTCCTTGTGGTTCCTGAGATTCACCGTCCACTCATATACATACCAGTTTGCGCTTTTATTGAAGTCCATCTGCGTCCGCTCACCGACGACGTCAAATGCCTGTCCTATGAATAGGCTTATTGTCTCGTCCTTCGGCGTATGGTCTATCGAGTCCTCACCTATAAACTGCAACTTGCCCTCTCTGTCGTTCGTGAACACGCGAACTGTCCCCTTCGGTAGAGGGATACCCAGATTATTTCCCTCACTATTGTTGAAGTTAAGCATCACATCAACCTTCTTTTCGCTTGTGTCCGACCAGCCGCTTCCATACCTCCACCAGCGGGATATATCATCATACACGTATTCCTTTTCGACATCGACGTCCGTCGCCTCCAGCAGCGAAATCTGTTTCCATCTATTCTTTCCCCGCATTTATCCTGACATAATCATAAGATAAATCGCATCCCCACGCAGTTGCTTCGATCTCTTCGCCCGCACCCAGATCCACATCAATGAATAGTTCTTTACCCCTCATTATGTTCCTTGCAATGTCTGTCAAATCCATAAATTCGCCTTTCTTCACTGCTAAGATCGCATCGGCATTCTCGTTTCTTACGCTTATTGATATCGCCTCAGGGTTAACATATGCAGCGGAACTACCAATTGTTGCTATTATACGACCGCACATAAGGTCAATGTGTTCACCAAATATAGCACTCTTTACTAACGGCGATCTGAGTATCTCCCTCGCCACATATTTCGCATCAGCAACAGCACCTTTCACACGCACCTCGATGAGCTTCGTTGCGCCTTCGCCATCTCTCGCTATCTGTTTCGCAAGCGCTTTGCATACCTGACTTAAACCCGCTTTAAAATCCTCTTCTGTTATCGCCACACTTCTACCCGTTGCTACCAGCAATACCATGTCGTTCGTGCTCATATCTCCATCTACCACAATCATATTGAACGAATTATCAACTGCATCTTTCAAGCACCTTCTCAGCGCTTCTTCGCTTAAAGCAGCATCGGTATAAATAAAAGAGAGCATAGTGGCCATATCAGGGAATATCATCCCCGAACCTTTCGCTATTCCGCCTATTACCACCCTCTCGGCATTGCCAGCATCTATACTTACTGCATGTTCCTTATGGAAGGTATCAGTGGTCATAATGGCCTTCGCTGCTTCCGCACTACCCGTCTCGTCAGAAGTTAGCCCCTCTGCAACTACCCCAAGCTGCCGCTCTATTAACTCCATATCTAATTGTGCCCCAATAGGACCGGTAGACAAAACAGCTACTTCTTCTTTTATAACTCCTAAGGCGGAAGCGACAAGCTCAGCCATTTTTTCCACATTCTTCATGCCCTGCTCACCGGTAAAACTGTTTGCACAGCCACTGTTCGCAATTACAGCACTTATACGCCCATTCTCAAGCTGCCGCTTCGTAAATAGAAGAGGTGCCGCCTTCAGTTTATTTAACGTGAATACCCCCGTAGCTTTGCCGCCGCCCTCTATCAATGCTAACCCTTTACTACCCTCTTTTCTACCGTATGCCCTTACGCCTTTTACTGCGCAAATCCCGCCACTTACATCTTCTATCTTCATATCTCGCTCTTCCCCTTCATCTTAGCTGAAGAAAGTCTACAATGAACCTTTCATAACTTCTTTCAATTATGCAGAATGAAAAATTATTTAAGTTACTTGATGGTATATGATAAATAAATATGAAGGGCTCGTGGTCTAGTTGGTTATGACACCGCCTTCACGAGGCGGAGGTCATGCGTTCGAATCGCATCGAGCCCATTAAATTAACCGTCACTCTATCCTCGTGTAAGATTGCCATGCCTTGAAATGCAGGTGTGCCCTTGCGTTCTTCCTCCACTATTGCCGTCGCCTGCCTTACCACCGCTATTCTTTCAGGTGTCACTTCGCCAATCACTCTCGCTGCAAGAGCGGGGCCTGGAAAGGGTGGTCGGTTATACACCGATTCGGGCAAACCCTGCGCCCGCCCTACTTCTCGCACTCCATCCTTCCTGAGTTGCAACAGTGGCTCTATAACTTTATACCAAAATTCACGTTCCTGATCAATCTCTAACTGTGCAAGAATATTATGCTGCCTCTTGATTCCTGCAACCGTTTCATCTACGTCCGTCAGAATAGTACCGTGCAGAAGAAATTCCGCACCACTTTCCTGCATAAGCCTTTTTATTTCACTATATCCTATGTATCACTTAAAGTATACATTAGCTGGTAGGATAGTTACTATATTGCCAGAACAGGATAGAGAAGGTAAGGCAGTGGTAAAGTTAAAAGATAAAGGTGATAACACCTTAAAGGAGGATAATAAAATGCATGATGTAGATACAACAAAATATGTTATTCATGCTGACATCTCAGCAGAGGGTTTTGTTGAGAAATCAGATGTGGTCGGTGCAATATTTGGTCAAACTGAAGGGTTGTTGGGTGAAGAGCTGGACCTTAGAGACTTACAAAAGAGTAGCAGGATAGGCAGGATAGAGGTCAATATTGAGTCAAAGAGTGGGAAATCAAAAGGTGAGATACTTATCCCCTCTGGCCTGGACAAAGTAGAAACTGCA
>JAUWVD010000071.1 GCA_030617585.1 Candidatus Methanophagales archaeon | reverse complement strand
AGGCAGGTTGGTAAATAGCGGCATTAGAAAAACTAATGTCAGGATCGCTAGGATGCCGCTGACGATATGGCTGATCTGAGTCTTCCCACCCGCCCCCATAGCTACCGATGTCTTTGACAGGCTGCCGGCAGCAACAAATCCCGCGCTTAAGCCCGCGCCTAGATTAGCAGCGCCTAGGGCAACCAACTCCTGATCGGGATAGATTTTCCCGCCACCACTCGAGGGAGCACTTTTGGCGGCGCCAAGCGTCTCTATGTAGCCAAGTAGAACTATCGCCAGAGCACCGGGAATAATAGCCATATATTCTGTTAGGCTTACGTCTGGCAAACCCATGGGCGGCATGCCCGTGCTAAGCGTACCGATCACGTCAACGCCGTTAGCTGTCAGGTCCAGGGTGGAAACCAGTACAATGGAAATAATAATTGTCATGAGTGCAGCCGGCAATTTCGACACATACCGCCCGATAGCAAAGATTAACACAAGGCTGCCAACACCGAGTGCCAGCGTTGTCAGGTTGGTATCGGGCAGCGCCTGGATAATCGCCCAGAGTTTATCAAAGAAATCGCCACCACCGCCTTCAATGCCGAACAGCTTGGGCACCTGACCTATGATTGTGACCATGACAACCCCCTCGAGAAAACCGGCCATCACCGGGATCGAGATAAAGTTTGCTATCCATCCCATCCGCAGTATTCCAAACACTATGAAGAATACTCCAACCGCTACCGCCATCGCCGATGTTAGCGCCAGATACTCAGCCGCACCAACAGCAGCCACTGCGCCAACGGCACTGGCGGAAATCAGCGCCACCGCCGAATCTGGTCCCACAACCAGCGTGCGTGACGTGCCGAAAATGGCATAAAAAAACAGCGGTAGGGGGAGCGTATATAGTCCCATTATCGGGGGCACTCCGGCAATCCCGGCATAAGCCATTGCCTGCGGTACAAGCACCGCCCAGATGGTGAGTCCCGAAATGAGATCGTAGCGCAGCCAGGAGGGCTTGTACTCTGGCAGCCATCTCAGGATCGGCAAGTACCGCTGGAGCAGTTTCTTATAGTTAGTTGAACTTGTTTCGTTAGTCATAGATGGTGATTGCGAAAAACATGTGCTGATTATGTGTTATAATTAATATATTTGTGAACACAAAAAAGAAATACCAAAAACTCATCAGAGAAGATAAGCCGGAGGTCATAGCTGGAGATGATCCTTGATGAGAAAAGGTCTTAATAGTTGTCAACCTCATGATTGCAGGGATTTTCTCTGAAATTTTCTCTTAAAGTGGGAAAATTCGATCAAAGAAATAGTTCCTGTTCATTATAATTGGTGTAAATCAATTGCAAGTTCCGCAATGTTCCCTGCATAGTCCCCTATTCGGCTGATACTATCGGTTATAATACTTATCGGTAGCGCGTTTGATGTGGCTATCTTCAATTGGTTGATCTCAGATATACTCTGCCTTATCTTCGCATTCTCTCGCAATCTTTTCTTATTTCCTGTGGTATTGTACGTGCATTGAGCTCTATGAATTGGTGCCCCATCACATAAGCACCTATAATATCCCTTCTGAGCCCGTTCTTCTCACCATCGATTTTTAACGTTTTATGGCTGGTTACAGTTTTAGTCCTAGACGGTGTAAGCAGTAATGTCCCCTCATCCTGATATGAGAGTGATACCAGTGAGCCAGGCTGCAGCCCGACATCAAGCGCCCATTTCTTCGGCAACGTAATCATATAGGTTGATTTTCCGGTTATCTGAACTTTTCTCGCTTCTTCCATCTTACGCAATCACTCCAACTTCCTCCTCTTTCCTGTAACCATATATATGATACGAGAAGCGATATTGCATGCGTGGTCGCCGATTCGCTCTAAATGCAACGCTACGAAGTTCAGATGGCTGGCATTTGTAAAACCCCTCGGTTTTTCTATCAGAATCGTCATCAATTCACGTCTGATCTGGTCAAAGAGTGCATCTATCTCATCGTCTCGGTCCGAGAAATCTTCCAGCATTTTTATCTCGCCGGTCGAAAACGCCTCAAGACAGTCAGAAAGCATGCCTTGCGAAATCTCCGACATCCGCGGTATATCTATCAGCGGTTTCACATGTGGTTCATCCGCTATCAGCAATACAATCTCGGCAATGTCGCCTGCAAGGTCGCTTATCCTGTCAAAATCTGTGATTATTTTCATACACGTTCCTATTGTCCTGAGGTCTACCGCCATCGGCTGTTGTAACGCTATCAGCTTCATACATCTGTTCTCAATGTCAAATTCCAAATCGTCTATCGTGACGTTCTCTTTGATTATACGCGCTGCCAACACCCTATCACGCTGAACAAGCGCTTTTATGGCGTTTCTTGCGGAGTCCTTTGCCAGCTCGCCCATCTTCTGTACATCTACCTTCAGCTTTTCCAAATCCGCTAGGTATTCTTTTCTTAGTGGCATTTTAGCCGAATCTCCCAGTAACATAATCCTCAGTCCTCTTATCCTTGGGTTTCTCGAATATTTGCGTGGTCCTGCCACATTCTATCATCTCGCCGAGTAGGAAAAAAGCGGTGAAATCGGATACGCGAGCTGCCTGTTGCATGTTATGAGTAACGATAACAATCGTGTAATCCTTTTTCAATGCCCTTAACAAATCTTCTACCCTCGCGGTTGATATAGGGTCCAAAGCCGAGCATGGCTCGTCAAAGAGGATGACTTCCGGATTCACAGCAAGCGCACGTGCAATGCATAACCTCTGTTGCTGACCGCCGGAGAACTTCAATGCGTTTTTCTCCAACCGATCGTGCACTTCGTCCCACAATGCCGCTTTCTTCAGACTCTCTTCTACTACACTATCCAGCTTCTTGTTCCGCGTCCCATGAATCCTCGGGCCATAGGCGACATTATCATATATGCTCATAGGGAACGGATTTGGCTGCTGAAATACCATCCCTACTTTCTTCCTCAACTGTATGACATCCTCTCCCCCATTGTATATGTCCTTTCCATCTAAAAAAACTTTTCCTTTCGTCATTACGTCATTGACTTCATTCATTCTGTTCAGAGCCCTGAGAAACGTCGTCTTTCCGCAGCCCGAAGGCCCTATCAACGCAGTTATTTTATTCGTTTCTATCTCTAGATTCACCTCTTTTAACGCATGCACTGTCCCGTTCTCGTAATAGACATTCAAACCACAAACTTCTATTTTGCTCATCTTTTCCTTGTCTCTTACCTCCTACCCATACGCCGAATGTATCGATTCCTAAGTAACAAAGCGAATATGCTTATCACCAAAAACATCGTGATGAGCACAAGAGAAGCGCCAAAAGTGCGAGAATAAGCCGCAGATGTATGACCCTGCGTTGCCATCATATAGATATAGACCGGTAATGAAGCAACAGGGTCGAATATGGACTTAGGCAAAAAGGATTCCAGACCGGAACCTGCGGTTAAAAGAACAACGGCAGTCTCCCCTATCGCTTTTCCCATGCCTAGCAATATCCCTGTTATTATACCTGGATAGGCGCTTTTCAAAACCACGCTACGAATGGTTCGCCACTTAGAAACTCCTAATGCAAGGGAAGCCTCACGATAAGCGTGAGGGACCGTTTTTATCGCTTCTTCAGAGGCACGAACGGTCCAGGGTAGAATCATGAATCCTAGTGCTAAACCGCCAGATAGCATGCAAATACCTAAATCAAGATAATAAACGAGAAATATAAGTCCGAACAACCCTATCACTATTGATGGTATCCCGGCTAAGCATTCCACAAAGAACCGGACCGTTCTTGTTATTACATTATCTGATGCATATTCCGCAAGATATATCGCAGATGCAACACCCATGGGAACGGCAAAAATCAGACAGACCGCAACCAAGCATATTGACCCGATAATCTGTGGGAATATCCCGCCATATTCAAACCGATACGGAGATTCGAGCAAGAAATTAAGACTTATTACCCCTATCCCATTAACAAATACGTAACCAACCACGATTAACAATACAGCCACAGATAAAAGAGCAGCAGCACACAAACCCCCCTTTACTATCTCGTCCTTTACTTTCATCATTTGATTAGCTCCTTTTTCTCGTGGTTTTTATCATTTCATCGCATAGCTCCTTTTCTTACCACGGCAGTGGTAATCAGATTGAGAATCGCAACGACAATAAACAATACCACTCCGAGGGCAAACAGTGCCTGCTGATGCAATGAACCCCAAACAGCATAAGGGATTTCGATAACGATCGTGGATGTAAGCACACGGACCGGATCTAAAATAGAGGAAGGAATGAATGGTATCTCTGGATTACCGATGACCATTAAAACAGCCATTGTTTCTCCTATTGCGTTTCCCATACCCAAAACCATAGCTGCTAATATCCCGGAGCGAGCATTAGGTAATATCACTTTCTTTATAGTCTGTAACTGTGTAGCGCCGAGAGCAAGTGAACCTTCTTTATATCCTTTTGGAACCGCACGAATAGAATCTTCAGATATGCTGATGACATGAGGTAAAGTCATTATTGCAAGGATTATCCAACCTGCTAATATGCATTCCCCGTAACCACCAAAAGAGTCTCTTATATACGTCACAATCACAATCAAGCCAAAAAAGCCAAGCACGATCGAAGGAATCCCGACTAACAGCTCCACACAAGGTTTGATAATGTTTCTCAGCCATGCAGGAGCATATTCAGCCAAAAAAATCGCCGCTGGTATGCCTATAACCGCCGCTATTACCAATGCGCCTATTCCCACAATGAAAGTGCATACTACTAGCGGAACAATACCATATTGATTATGTGATGGACGCCAGATCATCCCAAAGAAGAAATCCCAGCCCAGTGCCAACGCCGGTATGCCCTCCTTAAACATAAATGCAATGATAAAAAATACGATAAGGGTGGACGAGAGCGCGGCAATAAACAATAGCTTCTCTACTATCTTTTCCTCAGTTCCAGAATCCATCCTTCTAGATCTAAAGGTGCGCACACGCTCTAAAAGATACATTTCGCTGCTCTATCTCTCCTTTTCTCCAACACCAGCTCCTGTCCACCTCTTGAGTACATCCGGTATATCTTTATTGTTCCCTTTTCCTCTTCGTCTATTTCGATTAGGTTGAACGATTGAGGGATATTCCATTTCACTCGGTTCGTGCATGCAGTTCCCGCATTTGCTATTATCATCCCATTCAAGTTCCATATCCACGGCACGTGTTTATGGCCGCAAAGCACTAGGTCCACGCCACATCTAACAAGCAGTTCGAGCACGTCTCCCGCATCCATAGGTATTTGCCTTTCTCGTCCTGTCTTAGGGATCGAAATTAAGTGGTGGTGAAGAGCCACCACCTTAAAATCGTTGGTATTCAGGCTCTTCTCAATCCACCTATATCTCTCTCTGCCCACATGTCCATCGTCTAAATCAGGCTGTGTAGAATCGATACCGACAATAGTTATCCCTCCACATTTCTCTATTATTGATCTGTGTCCGAAAATCTCCTCGAAACCGAGATAGCCAACGTTCCTCGCATCATGATTCCCTGGTATTACCACTTTTTTATCACATTCTATCTCCTCAATATAGCTCTTTGCACGTTTAAACTCGGATTGATGACCGTTTTCTGTCAAATCGCCAGTAAGAACCACGATTTCGGGCTCTATCTTGTTTATCTCTCTTATTACTCGTTCCAATAATTCAGGCAGGAAATGCTGTTCTGCCACATGGATGTCCGAGATGTGCACAACCCTCATTTTTTCCTCTTCACCTCTTCCTTAGCAGTGCCTGAGCTATCGCTAACAAACCGGCAATAGCGAATAGCGCTTCAAAGCCTGGTGGTGTTGGTGTTGCAGTGGGTGCAGGCGTTGATGCTGCTTCTGCAGGTGCCTTTGTATGCGCCACTTTCGGTGTTGGTTTTGGCGTTGTAGCCGGTGTCTCACCCACTTTTATGTAGCCCATCTCTTCCACCATCGTCTGCCCCTCTTCGCTCAACGCAAAATCTATGAATGCTTTCTCAAGTTCGCTTGGCGCCCCTTTCGTTATGATATACAAACTCCGCGAAATTGGATAAGCACCCGAAAGCACGTTCTCTTCTGTCGCGTCCACACCGCCTATTTTAACCGTTTTGAGTGATTTGTCTACGTATCCAAGGGAGAGATAACCAATGCTCTTCTCATCTCTGCTGACGGTTGCTCTTATATCGCCATTCGATGGTTTAACCGATGCTTTTCCTGCTATTTCGCGATCAAAAGGCTTCATCATCGAAGTCTCGAAGCAATCCCTCGTTCCAGAGCCACCTTCTCGCGTTATCACACGAATCTCGCCATCTGTGCCGCCAACATCCTTCCAGTTCGTTATCTCGCCACTGAATATCTTCGATGCATCTTCCATCGTCAGGTCGCTTACATCGTTATTCGTATGAACAA
>JAUWVD010000084.1 GCA_030617585.1 Candidatus Methanophagales archaeon | reverse complement strand
AGTCTGTTGACAAGAAGTTGCATCGCGGATTGCCCTTGTGGCTACCCCCTCCATTCGGGGTAATCCTACTGCGGAACACGCCGGGGGTAACGCTTGCGTGTTAAGCTCGCAGGACAACGTGGGAAAATCAGAGAACCCAGCTCAGATCAACTGCCAGGATAAGAACGCTATGAAGAGTGTAATGCGAACCAGTGTAAGAGTCGTAATTTAGAATAAGCGAAATTGGGTTGATACGCTTAGACCAAAAGGTGCGGAATCAGACCATAACGGCTACTAGGACGTTATGGGGAATGGACAAACGGTTCTCGGCTCACAGATGGCTTCTAAGGCGTTCATAGTTATCTGCGATGTAGAACTTGGTAAGCCCTATATGCTCCCGGAATCGCTGGGTAGGGACCTCGTAAGGGTAAACGATGGTATAGAGGGTAGAGGAATCGGTAAAAAGCGAATGACATCTTGTAATGAGGCGTATAGGGGTTCAAAATTTGCCCTAACTCGAAAGGGTGCTGACTTACCGAATGGTGTTTCATTGTATGAACGGAGGCAAACCTGTGAATGTAAGTAGTTCAATTACGCCGCTAATAGGCGAGAGACTTATATGCATTCGATCAAAACTCCAGTGGGCCGATGTCGACTGGAATAAGGTTGAAGAACATGTTAACAGGCTGCAAGCCAGAATTACAAAAGCAGTTAAGGAACAGAAATGGCATCTGGTCAAAAGACTACAGTATTTGCTAACCCACTCGTTTTACGCGAAGTTGTTAGCAGTGAAGAGGGTAACTCAGAACAGGGGAAAGAAAACAGCGGGAGTTGATGGCGAGAAGTGGACAACACCGAAATCCAAAATGAACGCTGCTCATAGGATATCTGATAAGAGGTATAAAGCAAAGCCGTTGAGAAGAGTCTATAGCCCGAAACCTGGCTCACTGAAGAAGCGACCCTTGAGTATTCCAACCATGTACGATAGGGCGATGCAAGCGCTGTACGCCCTTGCGTTAAGCCCGGTTGCAGAGACAACAGCAGATACATGCTCATTTGGCTTCAGGAAGTATAGAAGCACGCAAGATGCGTGCCAATACGCCTTTACCTGCTTGAGCAAGAAGGATTCTGCGCAATGGGTTTTGGAAGGCGATATTAAGGGTTGTTTCGACAATATTAGCCATGAATGGCTTCTGGACAACATTCCGATGGATAAAACAATCTTAAAGCAGTTCCTTAAGGCAGGATACGTATACAATCGTCATTTGAATCCTACCAAGTCAGGAACTCCACAGGGTGCAATCATATCTCCGTTATTAGCGAATATGACTCTGGATGGGATGGAAAAGGCAATCGCATCCAGGTATCACATAAATAAGCGTGGGAAAATCGATAAGAGGCGTTGTAACCCTCACAAGGTGAATTTTGTGAGGTATGCAGATGATTTTATAGTTACTGCCGAATCGGAAGAGACTGCAAAAGAGATTGCCGAGTTGATCAAAGGATTCCTGAAGGAACGCGGTCTGGAATTATCGGTGGAGAAGACTCATATCACCCATATAGATGTTGGTTTTGACTTCCTGGGCTGGAACCTCCGTAAATACAAAGGGAAACTACTGATAAAGCCATCTAAGAAGTCGATTGATAATGCCACTCGTAAGGTCAGTGACATAATCAAAAGAGCGAAAGCATGGAAACAGGAGGACCTTATAGATGCTCTGAATCCCATTATCAGCGGCTGGTCGAACTATCATCGAACAGTCGTATCTAAGAAGGTATTCAACAATCTGGATCACAGAATGTGGAATATGCTCTGGAAATGGGGTAAGAGGAGACATCCGCACAAGTCCAGGACCTGGGTTGCCAGAAAGTACTGGCATACCGAAGGGTCTCGGAACTGGGTGTTCTTTACAGAAAGAAACAGACTAAAACTCTTTTCAGATACGAAGATAGTCAGACATATCAGTCTAAAACTAGACAAAAACCCCTACCTCGATTCTGAGTACTTCAAGCTGCGGAAACTCAGACAGAAGGCTCTAAAACTGACTGACCGATGCAAGACGAGATGGGATAAGCTAAAGGATAGTTTATGCACATGAATACTGGAATCAGAAGACCGGAATACTACAGAAACAAACTGCTGCCCGATACAGAAAGGGTTATGAAATGCTTGAGCGGTATGAAGGGAAACTTTCACGTACCGTTCTGAGATGAGAAGGGGCGAGTAATCGCCCCATTCTTAATCTGCCTAAACTAAATTAAGTATGTAGAGGTTATACTTTAGTATACAACAAGAAGATGAAGAATGACATGCCAACCGCAATAGAAGTAGTAGAAGGTATAAAAAACGGATCGCTATCGTGTGAGGGCTTACTATCAAAGATATATGAGCGTATAGAAAGGAGCAAGCTAAATTGCTATATCACACTAAACAAAGATGCTGCTCTAGAAAAGGCGGTAGAAGTAGATAAGCGGCGGAATGAAGAAGAGTACAGACGGAAGAAACTGCTTGGCGTGCCCATAGCCATCAAAGATAGCATCACTACAAAGGGCATTCAAACCACATGTGCATCATATATTCTTACAGGGTATGTTCCGCCCTACGATGCTATGGTAATAGAAGCGTTAAAACAGGAGGGGGCGATAATCATAGGGAAAACGAACATGGACGAGTTCTGTATGGGGACGTCCACAGAGACAAGTTATTACGGACCAACGAGAAATCCGCATGACCCTGGCAGGGTCCCGGGTGGTTCTTCAGGCGGTAGTGCTGCGGCAGTAGCGGCTGGCGAAGCCGTTATAGCGCTCGGTTCTGATACGGGTGGCTCCATCAGATGTCCTGCTTCATTCTGCGGCATCGTGGGCCTGAAGCCCACTTATGGATTCGTCTCCAGGTACGGGCTTATCGCATATGCGAACTCACTGGAGCAGATAGGCCCAATGGCATCAACTGTGACAGATACGGCATTGCTGTTAGAAGTCATTTCGGCGAAGGATGAGCGGGACAGCACACAGGTAAAGCTAAATAATAACGCAGCTACGAATTACCGCTGCTCATGGCTGAACGACAAAAGAAGCGACACGATAGAAGGCATGAAGATTGGGGTACCGAAAGAGTTCATCGAGGGCGTTTCGCCGGAAGTTGGAAAAGCGGTGTGGGACTCAGTGCATAAATTCGAGGAGCTTGGTGCTACATACGAAGAGATAAGCATGCAGAACCTGAAATATGCGCTTGCTTCTTATTACATCCTTGCGATGTCCGAAGCGTCATCGAATCTCGCTCGGTTTGACGGGCTCAGATACGGGCTCCGATCCGGCAAGGACGAGGACTGGCACTCTACTTTCTCGCGTATACGGGGCGAAGGATTTGGTGAGGAAGTAAAGAGGCGGATAATTCTTGGCACTTATGCTCTCTCAGCAGGTTATTACGGTAAATATTATTTGAAGGCGTTGAAAGTGCGCACATTGATAAAAAACGAATTTGAAGATGCGTTGAAAACGCATGATATACTGGCGATGCCAACGATGCCCTTTGTCGCTTTTGAGCTTGGCGAGAGGATAAAAGACCCGCTTTCGCTTTATCTCGCGGATGTTAATACGGTTTCAGTCAATCTGGCGGGAGTCCCTTCTCTATCCATTCCCTGCGGGTCTTCCAATGGGCTGCCAATAGGCCTGCAGCTCGTGGGTAAGTATTTTGATGAGGATAAAATATTGAAAGCGGCTTTATCTGTTTAGTTACTTATTTTTATAACCACAAGATTACACGGATTTTCACGAGAAACGTTTCTTTAAGAAAGAAAGCTTTACCAAAGAAACTGATTTTTGATAAAGCTTTTTTCTAAAAAGTTGTGTACTTCAAGCTTCTGAAAAGCTATGGGGCGCTGCGGCATTGACGGTAAAGTCAGTAGCAGCAAAAGAAGGGAAGAAATTGGAAAAACATGGAGGTCTGTGGAGATTTGTGGAAAATCGCTCCTGCGATAGAAAGGACGATGATTTGGTGGCTTTATTTCATATTGCCAATAGCCTGCACCGTAACTTTTTAGGCACAATACTGCTCGTAAAATTCAAAGATGTTCTAGAAATTCATCCAACTCTCTGCCGTACTATGATAAAGCCCATTTTATTCAAGGATCTGATGATCTTTTTACCGGATACAGAAGGAAGTTTAGGCACTGGCAACTTCCACCTTAAAGACTTCGGTATATGCACGTGCTTGTTCTTGCGTGACCTCAAGAACCAGTTGAATTGCCTCTGTGATATTTCTCAGAGCCTCTTCTTTTGTATCGCCCTCACTTATCGCAGCCGGGAGCTCAAGACATTGAGCAGTATATCCCCCTTCATCTGATTCTTCGAGTTTTATTGTAAATTGCATTTTAGTTTGATAATTGGATTTGTAATTATTAAAACTATGGGTTATGGAGATTTATTCTAAAAAGCGAGTTACACATAAGTACAGGGCCTGAGAGTCCGGAAAAAAAGTATAATGCGCTTTTACAAAAGTTTTTTTACTAACCGCAAACAAACAAATTAAACAATAAAATAAATTATTGACACAGATTAAGGGAACTCACAAATAATAGTTTACCAGAACTGTATCATTTATCAAGAATTTTTAAGACACAGAAAAACGCTGATTAACACAGATATAAAGTAGCGTATTGATTTTTTAATTTTGATTCAACCCGTAAAAACTTAATAATCAGGTCAGTAGCGTCTGTGTAAATCTGTGAAATCCGTGTCTATGATATTTATCAAAATGGGTAAACTATTTACTGGGAGTTCCCTAACGCGGATTAACACAGAAAAAACCAAATCCGTGTAAATCCGTGTAAATCTGCGTCCTAAATTAAATATGTAAACGTTATAGTTTATACACAATGAAGAAGCTAAAAGAGCTGAATGCAGTTATTATAACAAATGAAGCGCTAAAAGAAACACTGGAGAACATAGGCTGGAAGGCGTTCATTTCTGAGATCAAACGCGGATTTGAACAAAGCGCTTTAGGGCAGGTAGTAGTGCCTGCGAAGGTGTATGTTGATACAGGTGTGTCAGACATGAGATGTATGCCGGCGTATCTGCCACGATACAACCCCAAGTATTGCGGTGTTAAGATTGTTTCAGTTGCACCGGCGAACAAAAAGCTTGGTTTACCTACGGTATTAGGCGAATATCTACTCAGAGATGCCAAAACGCAGCAATTAGTGGCGATAATGCAAGCTGAGGAGATGACCGCATATAGAACCGGAGCTGCTACCGGTGTTGCTACCGAAGCATTATCGAGGACAGATTGCAAAACACTCGGTATAATAGGCACGGGGAAGCAAGCTTATTATCAGGCTAAGGCAATATTGACTGTGCGAGATTCTATTGACAGAATAAAGGTGTTTATTAGATCAGAACAACGAGCGAGAGATTTTAGCGCGAAATATGAACCTGAATTTGGTGTTGATATAGCGGTTGTCGGTCTGGAAGACGCGGTGGATTCTGATATAGTCACAACGGTAACGCCCGCAACTGAGCCTTTTATTTACTCTGATCAGATAAAGCCGGGGATGCATCTTAACGGTGTAGGTGCAGACTCGAAGACGAAGATCGAATTTGATCCTGAAGTGCTGAAAACGGCCAGGATATTCATTGATGACTTTTCGCAGTGCGTGCATTCGGGCGAGATATACCGTGGATTGGAGAAAGGAATAGTAGCGAAGGGGGATTTGATTTCTCTGGGTGATGTATTGCTCGGTAAAGCAGAGGGTCGGACAAGCAAAGACG
>JAUWVD010000143.1 GCA_030617585.1 Candidatus Methanophagales archaeon | reverse complement strand
TAGGATATGCGGATACTTCTAATAGCAACGCCAATTGCGCACTTCTTGCAATATAATCCTCGTTCATTTGGAAATTGTTTGTGATTTACTTGGGAGCTAATATTACCTTTCTGAGCTGAGCTCTGGATGCCCTTTTAATAGCATTGATAGACTCATGACCACTTCTTCCGCGGTTATCATGATCTCCCTCTCTTTTAATACAATTATCTGATAATATAAATCTTGTGGTTAGCTAAGCTAAATTGCCATCTTATATATATCAACCACCATGACCTTTTTATCCTTTTTATGGAACCAGAACCGCCTTTTCAGTGGGAATGCAACCGGAAAGCGAACAATCACTGCTTGTGGCAGAAAAGCCCTTAAAAAGGGTTCACTGCCTGCATTAAGGATAGCATAAACAACGTGTGCGATTTTAAAAGCTTTCTCCAAGAATATTCTATCAGCATGCCTGTTTTCCCGCTGTGCACCAAAAGGGGGATTCATTACAACTGTATCGCCCTTCCCTTCTACCTCTCGCACATCACACCCTTTGAATTCCACTGCCACACCTAGCCGTTCGCTATTCGCTCGCGCAACTTCTATCGCTCGCAGATCATTGTCGATTCCGACTACTTCTTTTGCACCCAATAATTTCGCACCGATACCTAAAATACCATTACCACAGCCGAGATCGTATACCACTCGGTCTTCAAGATCACCATTCATAAAAGCGAAATGGAGTAATTCCGAAGCTACCGTAGCAGGCGTTGAATATTGCTCCTTCTCCGCAGCCGGATCACTTAGATCAGCCAATTTTTCTAACAGGATTTCCAGTTCCTTCTTCTTCATTCGGGTCGTGAAAAAAACAAAGCTATTTATAGGTATAAGATGAAAAAAGAAGAGTGCCGTAGGTAATAATAAAGAGAGAAACATAAAAGCGTTAATAAAATTTTGTTTTGATGTGATACAAAATGGACTTACTGTGGTTAGCACCGATTGCGGGGCTCGTAAGCCTGATATTCGCAGCGATTTTCGCATGGTATACGCTCAAGCAGGATGCCGGCAGCGATAAGATGAAAGCAATCTCAGGAGCTATTCAAGAGGGTGCATCTGCCTACTTGAACAGGGAATACAAGACGATTGCGATTGTTGCGGTAATAATCGCAGTGATATTAGCCGTTGCACTTTCGAACGTATATGACGGCGGTTTTTTTGATTCTGGTCGAATTGCAATAGGATTTCTGGTAGGTGCTGCCGGTTCTGCAGCGGCAGGCTATATTGGTATGTCCGTTTCTACACGTGGCAATGCCCGCGTTGCACAAGCCGCGTACTCAGGTGTGCGAAACGCACTTGCAATTGCGTTTCGTGGCGGTGCCGTAACCGGTCTTGCGGTGGTAGGGCTCGCACTACTTGGGACAAGTTGTTTTTATATGCTCTATGGTGGTTTAGGCGATACAAAAAGCGCAACGCATGCCGTAAACCTCGTAGTAGGGTATGGTTTCGGCGCTTCTTTGGTTTCCTTATTCGCTAGGATAGGTGGAGGGATATATACAAAAGCCGCCGATGTTGGTGCAGACCTGGTGGGGAAGGTAGAAGCGGGAATCCCCGAGGACGATCCGAGAAATGCGGGCGTAATTGCAGACAACGTTGGTGATAACGTTGGTGATTGTGCAGGTATGGGTGCCGACCTGTTTGAGACTTACGTGGTTACTGCGATAGCAGCAATGCTCATCGGTGGTTTAATATTAAATACGGAAGAAGTAGCGGGTATTTTCCCTGCCATTGCGACAGAGTTAGCACTTATTGAGTATCCACTTGTTTTGGGCGCGATTGGAATCTTCGCTTCTATTGTTGCTATCTTCGCAGTGAGGATGGGCAAGAAAGAGAACATCATGGGGACATTGTACAAGGGCGTAATTACAGCCGCAGTGATCAGTGTAATTCTATTCTATCCGGTAACTGTTCTATTAATCGGCAATGACTTAGCTGGTATTTCTATATTCATCTCTTCGATTGTGGGGATAATAATAATGGCACTTATGGTGGTGGCTATCGAATATTACACTCAGAATCATGCACCGGTAAAGGCTATTGCAGATGCAAGTAAGACTGGTGCAGGCACCAATTTGATCACCGGTCTTGCAGTTGGTATGATGTCTGTAGGCTGGCCCGTGATGATAATCTGCAGTGGGATACTGGTTGCGTATCTCGTGCCTTTCCTGGTCACCGGCTCAACTATTGCCGGTCTGTATGGTATTTCAATTGCCGCCGTTGCTATGCTCTCGACTACCGGCATGATTGTCGCTCTTGATTCTTACGGTCCGATAACAGATAATGCAGGCGGCATTGCCGAGATGGCCGACTTACCGCCCAATGTCCGAGACACTACGGACAAGCTCGATGCAGTTGGCAATACGACGAAGGCGGTAACTAAAGGCTATGCCGTTGCATCAGCAGCAATTGCTGCATTAGCTCTTTTCTCTGATTATTTACATAAAGTAGGGATAGCCCCGGAGGAATTTAGCCTTTTCAATCCTCTTGTGCTCATAGGGTTGTTAATCGGCGGACTACTACCGTTCATCTTCAGCTCGGTTATGATGCGTGCAGTGGGAAAGGGTGCGTTCAAGATAGTTGAAGAGGTAAGAAGGCAATTTAAGGAGATACCTGGAATATGGGACGGCACGGCGAAGCCGGAATACGGCAAATGCGTTGACATTGTTACATCGGCAGCGTTGCGGGAAATGATCGTGCCGGGAATGATTGCAGTAGTAGTACCAGTGATTGTAGGTATCTTGCTTGGTGCGATTGCGCTCGGCGGGCTGCTAATAGGAGTGATTATTTCGGGATTGATGCTCGCGCTGATGATGGCGAATGGCGGTGCCGCATGGGACAATGCGAAGAAGATGATAGAGGATGGTTATCTCGGCGGAAAGGGTAGCGATGCACATAAAGCTGCGGTCGTGGGAGATACGGTCGGCGATCCTTTCAAAGATACAGCAGGTCCTGCAATAAATCCACTAATTAAAGCAATGACCATGATTGCAATTCTGTTCTCGACTTTGTTCGTGGCATATGGTGTGTTACCGATATGAGCGTTAGTATAGTTTTAGGGTTTAAATTTTCTTTTTGTAAAAAGAGAAAATTTAAGTGCTTTAGAAGATGTCCACTTCCGTCACGCATTTAGGACATACGACCTTCTTTTTTACCGCTTCTCCTGTTATTCCCGGAGTTGTTATGCCTTTTATCCGATGTGAAGGATGCATATCTTCTATTATTATTTCTATCATGCAAGTTTCACATAGTGGAACGCCACAGACACTGCACTTCTCTGTTGCCACTCTTTCCTTGCATATCGCACAAATTTCGCCCGCTTCCATTTTTGGTATAAGTTTAGTAATCCTCTTTAATATTAATAAAACATTTATTTGTATTTATCCATACATACGGAGAAACCAGAATGCGTGTACGTTCTTCATTAAAGGAAGTAGAAGAGTACAAACCAGGTAAATTGATAAAGGGAGCGATAAAGCTGAGTTCCAACGAAAACCCATTAGGACCAAGCCCTGACGTATTAAAGGAGATAGTTAGCAGCTTAGAGAAAGGGGAATTGGACCTGAGCATATATCCGTGGGAGAAGAATGAGGAAGAGCTTGTGGGTGAGATTTCAACTTATGTCAATGCCCGTGTTGAGAACATCGTCATAGGTGCCGGCGTAGATGGTGTTCTGGACACTCTCGTTAAGATTTTTATAGATAAGGGAGACGAAGCGATAATACCCATA
>JAUWVD010000131.1 GCA_030617585.1 Candidatus Methanophagales archaeon | reverse complement strand
ACCAGAACCTACGAGCTGCCTTTGCCGATAATAACGAGTTGGAGAGGTGTTTATAAGGAAAAGATACCTGCCCAAATACCGTTTAATACAAACCTACCTAAGATGTTAAAAGCATTTGATATCCCTTACACGATAATAGATGACAATTCCAAAATAAATTTGATGGATAACATTATTTGCGATGCGTATGAAAATAGTAGAACTCATGTTGCATTGATTTCGCCAAAAACATGGGAGAAAGAAGGGGCAGAGAAATCAGAAGTCATGGTGCATTTTCCAAAACGAGAAAGAGAAACTATCTTGGAATATAAAAAAACGATTCACGAGCCAGAGATGACGAGATACAATGCAATAAAAACAATAGCAGAATATTTAGATGAAGAAGTTGTTGTCTCCAATATAGGTATACCAAGTAAGGAATTGTATGACATCAAAGATAGAGATTTAAACTTCTACATGTTGGGCAGTTATAGTCAGGTATCCCCAATAGGTTTGGGAATATGTTTAGAAACGGAGAGAGAAGTTTTTGTTCTTGACGGTGATGGTAGCTCATTAGCCACAAGTATCTTACCTACAATAGCAGCGGAAGGACCAAAAAATCTATCCATTTTTTGTCTGGATAATGGCACATTGGGAAGCACGGGGGACCAGTTGACGAATGCTTATTCCGGTGTAGATATGGAATTAATAGCGATAAGTGCAGGAATAAAAGAAACAAAAAAAGTACACACCGAGAAGGAGTTAAGGTCAACTATCGAGGGTTTGTATGACAATAAAGGACCGAGATTCATTCATGTAATAGTGAAACCGGGCAGTCTTCCTTCCGTTGCGAACATAAAATTGACACCAGAGCAAATAAAGGGAAGATTTATGAAGGCTATGAGTGGTAAATTTTGAATTTTGAGTTTAGATATTGGAGTTTATTTAGGATTTAGAGTTTAGTGCTTAGAATTTATACCCCTTAGATATTGCGGCAATTACCCCGTATCTTATAGTACTTATAAGATCATCTCTTATCCATATTTTGCGGGATATTATACAATAAGGTAATTTAATGCACAAAATAGAAAAATTTATATAGACCTATTATAAAAAAGATACTAATGTATAAAAAAATGCTTTATAGTATAGGCTGGAAAACTTTAGGGGGTGATTAACGTGGAAAAGAGATTTATCGCAGGAGTAATAATTATAGCAGTAATTGCAGCGATGTTTGTAGGTTGTATAGAAGAAAAGGCCCCTGCAAAAATGACTACGCTCACTATCGGTTATCAACCAAGCACACATCAAATCGCAGCGATGATAGCAGAGGATAAGGGCTGGTGGAAAGAGGATTTAAGTACGTTTGGCATAGAGAATGTAGATATGAAAGTGTTCCCTTCGGGCCCTCCGGAGATGACGGCTATGCTTGCTGGAGCCCTTGACGTTGCTTATGTAGGTGTTGCACCACCTATTGCCGCTCTCTACGAAGGTTTAGATGCAAAGATAGTTGCGGGCGTCCAGACCCAGGGGTCTGCACTGGTTATCCGTCCGGAGCTTGTAGCTGAATACGAAGGACCTAGCTCTTTAAAAGGCAAGACGATTGCTACGTTCCCTCCTGGTTCGATTCAGCATACTGTCCTTTCAAAGTGGCTTTTAGATAATGGAATAGACCCGGAAGGGGAAGTAGATCTAAAAGCAATGGGACCCGGTGAAGCTATTACCGCTATCACTGCTAACGCCGTAGATGCAGTCTTCCTCCCTAGTCCGGCACCGACAATAATCGAGGTGGAGGGAAACGGAGTAATTGTTGAGTGGTCAGGTTCAATATGGCCAGATCATGCATGCTGTTGCGTGGTTGCAAGTGGCGAGATGATAAGAGAATACCCCGATATGCTTGAGCAGATAATAAAGACGCATATTCGAGCTACCGACTATGAACTCGCGCATCCGGACGAAGCGGCCGAGATTTATGCACAGTGGCAAGGAGCAGATGTATCAACGATAAAGCAGTCGATAAACGTAACAGATATGCACTGGATTACCGATCCGAATTTAGAGGTGGAATCGGGGATCGAATATGCGGCTGTTATCTACGACCTGAACAGAGAGAGGTATGCAGGGCGGGGAGTAGAAAGGTTTGAAAAGGACGACATCTTTGATACCTCCTTTTACGAGGCTGTAACAGGGTAACGATGAGACTACCGACAAAAGAGAAATGGGTATGGTTAGTTCCACTAATCATACTCATCATTTTATGGCAGTTTATAGCAGTGTACGTGGTAAAAAAACCCGAAATCTTACCTAGTGTCACAGCCGTTATTTTTTCCTTTTATGAGCTCCGAAATTATATACTACCGGATATACTGGTCAGCCTCCTTCATTTTGCTATGGGTATGACATCAGCGTTTGCCGTGGCACTGCCTCTAGCTATTGCTATGGGCTGGTATGATACCGTATTCAAAGCGGTAGATCCAATTGTTGAGCTAATAAGACCCATCCCCCCGCTCGCATGGGTACCACTTGCAATTGCATGGTTCTCTCTAACGCACTTTGCAGCGGGATTTATCATATTTATAGGCGCTTTTTTTCCGATCTTAATTGCCAGTTATACGGGATTTAGAGATGTGCCCAAGGTGTTGGTGGAGACGGGCAAAGTGTTAGGATGCATAGGGAATAGAAAGTTGATAAGATATGTAGCAATACCTTATGCGCTTCCTTCTATTGCTACTGGCACTCGGGTTGGAATGGGCGTTGCGTGGATGTGCGTTGTAGCGGCTGAGATGTTCGGGGTAAGCAAGTATGGACTGGGCTGCCGTATATTCACGAAATTTTTTCCCTGGCATCAGATGGACTATGTGGTAGCGTACATGCTTATTTTGGGGCTGGTAGCACTCTGCATAGATCGCGTATTCAGACATTTCGTTGAGGGGAAACTATTTAAGTGGAAAAAAGGGATAGTGAAGTGATATGATATGATATGAACCACAAACTCGAACTTCAGCATATAACTAAGACGTATATCACCGAAGAAGGTGAAATGACTGCTCTGGACGGAGTTAATTTAGAAGTCAAGCCAGCCGAGTTTTTGTGTATTATCGGTCCTTCTGGCTGTGGCAAAACGACATTGCTACGAATGGTAGCTGGTTTAGACCATCCAACCAGTGGCACGATCATCTTAGATGGCAAAGAGGTGAAATGTGCATCTCCTGATAGGGGAATGGTATTCCAGGAATTCTCGTTATTCCCGTGGAGGAAGGTCTTGAAGAATGTGGAATTCGGACTGGAAATAAGCGGTATGAGGGATAAGGAAAGGCAAGCGATTGCAGAAAAATATATCGCGCTCGTGGGTCTACAAGGTTTTGAAAACCATTACCCCTACGAACTTTCAGGCGGCATGAAGCAGCGGGTAGCGATTGCAAGAGCTCTTGCGACTGAGCCTTCTATTTTATTGATGGATGAACCTTTTGGCTCGGTAGATGCGCAAACGAGAAATATACTTCAGGAAGAGCTGCTGGAGATTTGGGCGAGGACAAAGAAAACTATCTTGTTCGTGACTCATAGCGTTGATGAGGCGGTATATCTTGCAGATAGAGTTGCTGTGATGTCTGCGAGACCAGCATGCCTTGTTAAGTGCCTCGCCGTTGATATACCCAGACCGAGGAAGCGAACAAGTGCAGAAGCAAATGAATTCAGGGCGAAGTTACTTATGTGGCTCAGTTTAGAACGCTCAAAGGCATGTGTTACGGTTTAATTTGACGATATAAAACTACATATCTACAAAATTCTTTATCAATTTCAGCCCATCCTCTGTCAATATAGATTCAGGATGGAACTGTACGCCGAAGAGGTCCTTCTCTTTATGCCGGATTGCCATTATCTCATTATCATCTAAACTTCTCGCTGTTACTTCTAAACTCCCGTTTACATCGTCAAGTACTAAGGAGTGGTATCGCACGACCGAGAGCGGATTCTTCAGTCCTTTCAGCACGTTTGCACCATTATGCTTCACTAAACTCACCTTTCCATGTCTTAGCACCCTTGCATTCCTTACCCTTGCGCCAAAGACATAACCTAT
>JAUWVD010000014.1 GCA_030617585.1 Candidatus Methanophagales archaeon | reverse complement strand
TGCTTAGAGTAACAGAAGGCGGGATAAGTCTGGTTGCCGATGCGTCGAAGGTAAGCGGTGTTTCTTCGACACAAGGCGCAGAAGAGATAATAGCGCTAAATACAGATAACGATTATTCTTCGGTGCTAGAACATATCTATTTCACCTTTGACATATCAGAGATAAGCGTCGCTCTCAGTAGAGAACTATTAGAGCACCGGATTGCCAGCCACACTGCGAGAAGCACGAGGTATATAGAAGAAAAGGGGTTTGGCTATTATCTTCCAGAAGAGTTAGAGCAAGAAGGTGCGGCAGCGGCGATTTACCGTGATGCTATGGAGAGTGCTAATGCTGCATACACAAAGTTGAGAGAGCTCGGCATTGCGAGAGAACAGGCGAGATATGTATTACCGCTGGCTTTGCACACTCATTATGTGGTAACGATGAATGTTCGCAGCTTGATAAACTTCTTCATGCTTAGGCTATGTGTGAGAGCGGCGCCAGAAATCCGTGCGCTGGCCATGCGCATGTATAAGATATGTATGGAAGAATACCCACTTATTTTCTCATCGGTCTGGTGCAGGGGATTCACACTTGGTGTATGCCCCGAAAATGAAGTCAGACCCAAAGAATGCCCATTCAAAGGGATATTGCCGAAGAAACGTGAAATAAAGGTTAAATTCGAGCGGCAAGCGAAGCGGATAATAGAGAAGGAACTGGCCACATACCAAAAAAAAGCGGATACTTTTTAAAGTCATAAAATCCTCTTTAAATGAATATGGGAGAACTCGTGCGAATAGTGGAAGAAGGAGCGGTAGTGTATAATAATCCGATAGTGATAGAGGGGCTGCCGGATGTGGGGTTGGTGGGCACAATTGCAGCTTCTTACGCTGTGGAGAAGATGGGCTATAAGGAAATAGGTTATATCGAATCAGATTTGTTTCCGCCTGTTATGGTAATACACAAGGGCAAATTGAAGAGTCCTTTTAGAATATATGGCGATGAAAACGTAGTAATAGTGTTATCCGAAGTTGCGATACCGCCAAACGCTGTTTATCCGCTGACTGAGGCTTTGGCCGATTGGTTTAAGGCTATTAGCGCTAAACTCGTTATCTCGATAACCGGGCTGCCTGCAAAGGATAGGATGGACATAGAGAAGCCGGAAGTGTTTGCCGTTGGTAACAACGAAGACGCGATGAAGAAGCTGAAGGATAAGCAGGTGGATCTACTGGAGGAGGGTTTTATCGCCGGGACTTACGCAATAATGCAACGGGAATGCAGCAAGAAGGATTTGAGTGCTATTTCCTTGCTTGCTCAGTGCTACCCAGTATATCCCGATCCCGGTGCGGCAGCATCGGCAATAGAATCACTTGAGAAATTCTTAGAATTAGGTATAGATGTGGCAGAGTTAAATGAACGTGCAGAGGAAATAAAACTAAAAGCTCGAGACCTTATGCGGCAAACAGCGCTCTCTGCTCCAGAGATGCAAAAGGATGTGGAGCAGGACATGCCCATCATGTATCAGTAAGTAACTAAGTAAGAAATAAAAATTTAGTAACATTAAAACGCTATAATGTTAGAGGAGGTGGAAGGAAGGTGCGGAAATGGAGATAGAAAGAGGGATAACAAAGGCGATGTGGGGATATGATGGTAATTTAGAGCCATTATACGATGTAGAAGATAAAGGGGCCGAGATACATGTTACTTTTGACTTGCCCCGCGTGAGGAAAGAAGACGTAGAGATAAGTACAACAGAGGATACCATAGAGGTAATAGCGAAGATGAGCAATACCGTTTGCTGGGAGCGGTGGGGTGGTATCCAGAAGCGAATAACATTTCAGGCATTCAAGAAGCAGATACGGTTTCCGGTGCATATAGACCCGGAAAAAGCAACTGCTTCGTTCAAAAACGGAATACTCAGAATTAATTTACCTAAAATGCGAAGAGAAGTATTGGTAGGCATAGACTAAAACTTTTGTATTTGTGTACTAAATATTAGACCGTTAAACAACATTCATAGAAAAGCCCAACCATTTCGCAGAATGAGTAATCATGCCAATTGAGATGACGTCAACGCCAGTGGAAGCGAATTCTTTTATGTTAGCCATATCAATCCCGCCAGAAGCCTCCACAAGCACCCTATCACGAACTGCTCGCTCATTCAGCAACTTTACGCACGTCTGTACTTCCGCTGCCGACATGTTATCCAGCATAATTATGTCAACATCCAATTCCGCTACGCTTAGTGCATCCTCTACACTCTCAACCTCTACTTCGATTTTTTTTGTAAAACTCACCTTCTCTTTTGCCCGTTTTACAGCGCTCTCCAGCCCCATCAGCTTTATATAATTGTCTTTTATTATTACCGCTTCGTATAATCCGAATCTATGCGGGTCGCCGCCGCCGATAGCTATTGCTTTCTTTTCGTATTTTCTGAATCCAGGTGTCGTTTTCCTCGTTCCTGCAACCAAAACACGCTCGTTTACCGCCCTTACCTCATTTACACATCTATCCGTTAAAGTTGCAACACCACTCATTCTGCCCAAGAAATTAAGCACTAGTCTTTCCGCCTTCAATATCTTCGCACCCGCGCCACTACTAGTCAAAATAATATCACCACTTTTTAGTCTCGCTCCATCCTCGAATTCGGTGGAGTACTGAACACTTAAGTAGTCAAATATCTGTTTCACTTCCTCTAAACCTGCAAGGACACCTTCTTCCTTCACCTGTATCTCCGCTTTACAAGAGGTATATGGTACTATCTCTTCGTAATCCTCATGCCCTACATCTTCTTCCAAAAAAGCCTCTATCTCTTTCAGCAGCATTTGCAGCAAAAATTTTCCTTCTTTATAAATAAAGAGAGTTACATTTTTAGTAAAGGTTTCTAGTTACAAAAAAGTTTATGGTGAAAACAAGAGTAGGTGTAGTCGGCTGCGGTTCGATAGGAAGTGAGATATGCAAGGCGATAGACAGCGATGAAGCTACTGGGCTGGACTTAGGGATGGAACTGAAATTTTTAATAGATACGAACCCGGCAAATGTAGATCGGTTATGCAAAAGCCTGACGAAGACGCCAGATATACTAAAATCTGATAACACGGGGTTGGATAGGGTTTTAGATACTGTTGACTTAGTAATAGAATGTGCATCGCAGGCTGCGGTTCGTGAATTTATAATCCCTGCATTGAAAAAGGGTAAAGAAGTGATGATATTAAGCGTTGGTGCACTGCTATGCGAGTCAGGACTTTTTGAAGAGATCGAAAAGATAGCGAAGGAAAAGGGATGTAAAGTGCATATCCCGTCAGGTGCCGTAGCGGGTATAGATGGGCTAAAATCCGGTGCTATCGGGGGGATACACAAAGTGGAATTGACGACAAAAAAGCCACCATCGGGATTTGAAGGCAATAGATATGTGAAGGGGCAGGGAATAGACCTGTTATCAATAAAGAAAGCGGAAACGTTGTTCATGGGCCATGCGAAAGAAGCGGTAAAATATTTCCCGGAGAACGTGAACGTAGCAGCTTCTTTGAGTATTGCTGGGATAGGCTCCGAGGCAACGAAAGTGAAAATAGTTGCCGACCCATCTACGAAGAAGAACGTGCATGAGATTGTGGTAAAAGGCGAATTCGGTAAATTTTTCGTCTGTATAGAGAACGAGCCTTCAATTACAAATCCAAAGACGAGCTATTTAGCTGCTCTTTCTGCTATTGCTACTCTTAAGAGTATCTCCTATCCAATAAGGGTTGGGACATAAAAATGAATCATAAGGAACTGATGAAGAGATTTTTGGACTTAGAAGACGAGGAAGAAGAGATAGTCGAAGCATGGGCCCTTTTTATTGCGGTACAAAAGGTGTTTAGAGACGCAGAAGCGGGTATTATAAGCAAAAGGGAACGGGATAAAGTGCAGAGGGATTTTATCAAGCATATGCGAAAGAATAAGCTGGGGATGCAGGATGAGGAGGATAAGCTGAAAGCACATGAGGTGGCCATAATCAAAGAAGGCGGGGCTAAAAACGAGCTGAAACCTTTAAGCATCTTTGACATCTGGCTTATAGCGGATTTTAAAGATGTCTGCGCTGCGTATGTGGCAGACGATCTGAGTAGTGTAGAAGGCGTTCCTGATATGATTATAAAGTTCCTGAGAGATCCATCTGTTGATGGACGAATGAAGGAGCGATTAATAGAAAAAGATAGGGGGCATGGTGAAAAACTCCTGAATACTGTTATTGGCTATATCCCCACAGATGTGAACGCCCATTTATTACTCGTTGAGCTTTACGACATGGAAGAGCGACATGAAGAAGCAGAAAAGGAATACAAACGATTTCTAAGCAAGACCGACGATGAAGTCGTGTGGGCGAATTATGGTCACTTCCTGGAGAAGAGAGGGAGATATGCTGATTCTCTTGATGCGTTCAAAAATAGTTTGGCTCGTTGTGAGCGTGCAGGGAAAGAAGAGTACCGTGGGTTTTTGGATGCGGTGAAGGACTCTATAGATCGGGTGGAGCGAATGAAGAACTTAGAGGGCGAGGCAGCGATAAAAGCGCGAGAATATCAAGAGGCAGAGTGGTTGATAGAGGATATAAGAGAATTCGCCGAGAAAAGATTTGAGAAGGAATTAGCGAAAGCGGAGGCTGAATACAAAGAGGAGCGGGATCTGGAAGCGATTATGCTAGAAGATGCTTTCGATTTCATAAACTGGTTTGTGTTCAACAGAAAGCTTAAGGAGGGTAAGACCCCGGGACTGGTATATGCAGAGGAGAACGGGCTTAGCAGTGACCTAATGGAACGGATAGAAGGGCTTGGTAACCCCGTATCAGGCAATTTTGAGGGTGTTGGTGTTGATCATGCCGCCTTTAAACTTATGGTTAAAGACATGGCAACAGAGACGGAATACACGTTGATGGGCAATGTTCCCGAGCTAATTGAGGGGCAAACGTTTGTTGGTAATATATATCCCTGGGCTGATTTCTATCTTACCGGCGGTGGTTTGAAGGTACACGATGAAGAATCAAGTCAGAGTATAAAAAAAATGGCTGAACGTACTAAAAGTATATTGGAAGAGGCGAAGAAAGGAACAAAAAACGAAGAAAGAACTAAATAAAGGATGATATACAAACCCTGATGTAAGGACATGCCAGTAATAAAGCTATATAACGCGGATTTGGAAAATCTGACCGGAGTGAGCATAGAACGGATAAAGGAGCGGCTGCCGTTGCTGTGCGCAGACGTAGAGCGAATAGAATCTGATAGTATGGACGTGGAGTTCTTTCCAAATAGACCGGATCTGTTCAGTGTAGAGGGTGTCGCCCGTACTATGAAACAATTTCTGGACATCGAATCGGGCTTGGCAACGTATAATGTGGCTAAATCGGGAATAGAGATGGTCGTGGAGTCTTCAGTGTTAGCAGTGCGACCGTATATTGTTTGCGGAGTAGTCAGGAACTTGCATTTCGATTCAAGCACAATAGAATCGTTAATGCTATTACAAGAGCATCTACATCGCGGTATAGGCAGAAACAGGGCGAAAGTTTCGGTTGGTGTGCATGACCTGGGGAAGGTGAAACCACCGTTTCGGTATCGCGCCGTTGACCCAGGGTTCTCTTTCGTTCCGCTAGACTACGAGGAAGAGATGAGTATGGCCGAGATTTTAGAGCGGCATCCAAAAGGAGTTGCATACAAGTATATTCTTGAAGATAAAACAAATTATCCCTTGATTCTGGATTCCAGTGGTGGTGTTATCTCTTTTCCTCCTATTATCAATGCAGAGCGGACAAGGGTAACCGAATCCACAACGGATATATTTTTAGATGTTACCGGCTTGGACGACAATGTTTCAGTGGCACTTAATATAATCGCCTGTGCGCTTGCAGAGCGAGGCGGGCAGTTACAATCGGTGGTTCTTCGTTATCCGGATGCTGAAATAGAGACGCCTTCCTTAGCACCAAAAACGATGGAAACCTCTGTGGCAGATGTCAATTCGCTTACAGGTTTAGAGTTAAGTGCAGAGGACTGCAAGAAGTGCTGCGAGCGGATGGGACTCAGTGCGAAGCTAAAATCGGATGGTCGGTTAGATGTGATAATACCTGCTTATCGATCTGATATACTCCATCCATGGGACATAATCGAGGACATCGCTATCGGTTATGGCTATGACAGGATAAAGCCAGAGATTCCCGGCACGATGGTTATAGGGGAAGTGCACCCAATAGAAGACAAGAAGCGACAGGTAAGGGAAATAATGACTGGCTTGGGCTATTTTGAGGTGCTAACGTTCACGCTGACCTCAGAGCGGAAACAATTTGAGCTGATGCTAAGAAAGAGGCATGAAGAAGAAGTAAAGGTAGCATCGCCGATAAGCACAGAGCATACAATGCTTAGAAGTACAATTATGCCGAATTTGCTTGAGATACTTGCGCTAAACCAGCATCGGGATTTACCACAGCGTATTTTTGAGGTGGGACCGGTGGTATTAAACATAAAGGAAAAGTACCGGCTTGCTGCTGTTTCAACACATGCAAATGCTAACTTCGCTGAGGTTAGATCGGTAGTGGATTCCGTGCTCAAGGAGATGTGTATGGACGAAGTGGAATTGTCCGAGTCGGAGGATGGTGCTTTTTTAGCGGGTAGAAGGGCAGATATAATAGTGGACGGCAAGCGTATAGGTGTTTTTGGCGAACTGCATCCCGCGGTAATCCTTAATTTTGGACTTGACCATCCGGTGGTGGGTTTTGAAGTGGGGGTGTGAGGGGCAAGGCAAAGGGCAAAGGGCAACAGATGGCGATAATGAGTCTTTTAAAATCAAATGGGCGCTACTCCCTTCTTATTTTATGTCTATCCAAAGATGGAGATCGTGATATGATTCGTTCGTCAAGTTTCATTTGAATAGTTTAAATTCCAGCTTCTTTCTTCCTCTTTCATCTGCGGTAATCTGCGTTAATCTGTGTCAATAATTGATTTTAGTTTGTTCTTTTTCTCTTATCTCTTCCTATTGCCATGTCTATTAGTTGAAGATACATAAAAACTTTTCGATATATGGTGTTGCATAACTAATGCAAAAAGGTAGCATAATCTCTTAAAAGCTTAAAGAGGCTTTAGTGTTTAAAATTTATATTACAAGATATTGGGCAATTACTGTAAATCCATGTAATCCTGTGGTTAGAAATGGCGATGCAGATAAGGAATGGGACGGTTTACGACCCTGGGAATGGGCTAGAAGGCGAAAAGATGGATATTTTCGTTGTTGATGGCAAGATCGTAGACGAAATAAAGCCGGATGAGATAATAGATGCTACGGATAAGACGGTAATGGCTGGAGGGATAGACGTGCACAGCCATGTGGCAACTTATGGCTTGAACTTAGCGCGATTTACGTTTGGCTTCCCCACTGTGGGCAAGATAGGATATACGTATGCGAGGATGGGATATACGCATGTGAACGAGCCGTTAATGACCTTGAATACCGCGAGTTACGTGCATCACGAGCTCAGCAGTATACCCCTGGAGGACACCTCAGCATTCCTTGTTCTAAGCTTATATGATATAGATAAAGAGATAAGAGAAGGGGATAAGGCGAGTGTGAAAAGCGCCCTGCCACTCCTTTTGGACCTCACGAAGTCCATAGGCATAAAAATATACGATATACGGGTTAGATATGCAAAGAAAGGTTTCTTTTATCGTGATATAGACGTGAAGAAATGCTTGAAATTCTTTTATGACCTACTCGAGGAGCCGAAGATTCTGTTGAGGACATATCCTGAGTTGTTGGACGAAGATACGGATATTTTAAGTGGTTTCTGCATGGCTCATATCGGTTCGGGCATAGAAGATGACAAGCGATACGAAGCGGCGATAGAGATATTAAATAAGGGTGGCGCTGTTGATCTCGGCATTGTTAGTCCGTATCCGGATGAAGCTGTAAATATGCGGATTGGCTATGGGGCAGCAACAGAAAAGTTCGTGAGTATGGATATAGGGTTAGAGCAGCCGTTGATAATTTCTGAAGTAGACGAGAAGAGGGAAGGGAATATTAACTCACTGAGATTTGCATTGGACGCATTAGAATATCTACCATCTTCCAACATTTCCTTTTCTACCGATAGCCCCAGCGGGTGCCTCTTCTCTTCGTATCCTAAGCTATTCGCGTGGCTGCTGAGTCGCGGTAATAGAAAAGAGCTGATGCCAGATGTTGAGTATTCGTTATACGAACTTGCCGAGATAACGAGGACTAATCCGGCACGGCAGCTTGGGTTAGAAAATAAAGGGCATTTGGGTATTGGCGCGGATGCGGATATCGCGATATATGACATGGATGAAGATACCGGGTGGAGAGAGTTAGAGAAGCGGCTGGGTAATTGCTCGTTTCTTTTGAAAGGTGGAGAAACGATAATAAAAGAAGGGAAATTGAATAAGGATAGAGCGAGAAAAAAGACGTTTTATTTTATGCCGGAAGTAAAAGAAAAGGCATACGAAAGTGAACTGATAGAGCGTATATGTAATAGGAGGTCGTTTAGGGCTGAGCATCTAAGGGTGGATGAATGTTTTTTGCACTAAAGCACGACAATTATATGATTAGAGCAATTCCTTACTAATATGTCTAAAATCATGACTGAAAATTTAATCTCCAATCAGGACCGGGATTTTGAAGTTCTAAAATGCCAGATACTTAAAGATAAGGGATTTGATTGCAACCAATACCGGGATACGTATATAAAAAGAAGACTTACCATTCGGTTAAGAGCGAACAACTTGTATTCATACAGAGATTATGCAAAGCTTCTGAATAGTGACCCTATGGAATACAATGAACTGATGACAGCATTCACGATAACCGTTTCCGAGTTCTTTCGTGATGCTTCTGTTTTTGACTATTTCAGAAAAAACGTTATACCCTCACTTATTCAGGACAAGCGGAGGAAGAAGCAGAAGATAATACGAATTTGGAGTGCAGGGTGTGCATCTGGAGAGGAAACGTATTCTATCGCAATTTCGATGTACGATTTTTTAGGTGCGACCCCCGAAAACTTCATTATTTCTGTTCATGGCACTGATATTGACGGTGCTAGCCTGGTAAAAGCGAAGAAAGGCGAATATACTTTTGAAGAGGTCAAGAATGTTAGGGCAGATTCTTTGTCACAGTATTTCGTTTTTGATCAGGGAAAATATAGGGTCAGAGATAAGATAAAAGGGCTTGTGAAATTTGAAAAGCATGATTTGATTTCCGGTAAGCCACTTGCGCATTTTGATGTAATCTTTTGTAGGAACGTGTCCATATATTTTTCAAGGGCTATGCATGAAAGGCTGCACATGGAGTTCTGCAATGCTTTGAATACTGATGGCTTTTTCGTTTTGGGGAAGACAGAGATGCTATATGGTGCGGCAAGGAAATTGTTTAAGCCAGTTAATGCGAAGGAGGGGATATATCAGAAATTTAAGCAGACATCAATCCACCCACATCCAATATGAGCGCAACCGTGCCATCAGCGAGTATTGTAGCGCCAGCAAACTCTGTCCTGCCTTTGAATCTCAATGGCTTGACTACTATCTCCTGTTGACCTATGAGTCTACCAACCATAAGACCAAAGAACTTTTCGGCTCTTTCCACTACCACCACAGGACCTATACGATCTTTGTCCCCTGGTACGTCCAAGATGTTTTTCAGTCTCAAGAGTGGCAGAACCTGTTCTCTATACCTAAATATCTCTTTTCCTTCAACGCTTTTCAAATCCTTTTCACCAACTGCTACTATTTCGCGGATTGAATCTAATGGTATGGCATATCTTTCGTCTTCAGCGCCAACAAGTAATGCTTTAATAATAGCGATAGTCAAAGGCAGATGCAATTCAACGTTTGTACCTCTGTCTTTTTCTGATCTTATTCTTACGCTTCCACCCAGTGAGTTGACCTTTGATGTCACAACATCAAAACCTACACCTCTGCCTGAGATATCAGTGATTTCTCTTGCCGTGCTCAGCCCGGGCTCACTCAGAAGTTCATAAACATCTGCGTCATTCATCCTCGATGCCTCCTCCTGGGTTATGATTTTCCTTTCCACTGCTATCTTTTTGAGTTCTTCTATAACTATTCCTCTGCCATCATCTTCAACGGATACAACAACATGGTTCCCTTCTCTTGTTGCACTCAATATAACCTTTCCTTTATCCGCCTTACCTGCATTCTTTCTATCTTCTGGTTTCTCTATCCCATGATCTACCGCATTACGCAGCAGATGCAGTACTGCATCATTTATCTCATCAAGCACAAGACGATCAAGTTCTATCTCCTTACCAGATACAATAAAATCCACTTCCTTTCCTGTTTTCTTGCTTAAATCTCGTACTGCTCTTGGAAACTTGTCAAATAGGTATCCAACAGGGAACATGCGCATCTGCATTACCCGATCCTGCAATTCTGATGTGTGCCGGTCTATTATGGCGGTTATCTCATTGAGTTCATGGCTGGCATATTTTGATGCGATCTGTAGTAGGCTCATCTTTGCTATCGCTAATTCCTCTACAAGGTTCTGCAATGCCTGTATCTTTTCTATACTTATCCGTATTGATGGACTAACACCCTCAGCAACCGCTCCTTCCACTGTAACGGTTGGTAGTTCAACATCTTCTTTCTTCTCCGCTGGAATATTTTTCAGTTTTTTATGCAATGCGGTAAAATCAAGTTTTACCGTTTTCCCGGTTGCCACACTTTCGACAAGTGTTTCAAGCCCGTCAAGGGATTCGAGCAGAAGATCAACTGTTCCTTCTTCTGGTTCTCCCCTTTTCCTCAGGACGTCAAGTACATTCTCCATCTCATGCGATAGCTCTTCCATATCGGGAAATCCCATTGTGGCTGCCATGCTTTTCAGTGTGTGTACCGCCCGGAACGTTTCATTTAATGCGTCTGTGTTATCTGATTCTTTCTCCAACGTTAGTAGATTTCTACTTATACATTGCAGATGCTCTCTTGACTCGTCTACGAACAGTTCCTTATATTGTGATACGTCAACCATTAATTTATTGTAATCATCCTTTAATTTATTCTTTTCCCGCTTTCCATTTTCCTTTTCTTATTCCTATTCTTATTCCTATAACAACAACCATCGGTTATGATTTTGCAATCTACAATTTCATTTTTTTCGGTCATTCTCTCCATTTTGTCCTCATTTCATTGCGCATTTCTTCGGCTGAGACGCTATTACAGCAGCCATATAGCAATCCTCACACAGTTTAACACCTCCGAACTCGTAAACATCTCCTGATATGGGCTTACTACATTTCTCGCATTTTATGTTTTTCTTAATGCTCTTTTCCATTTTTAACGTTTAGTTTTAGTTACACACTTATAACTTTTTGATACTTCTTTCCATCTCTCCAAGTTGCGCGACTATCACCTTTAGCTGCGCTTTTATCTTATCCAAACCCACACCTCACGTTAAAATCGGAAATGAATAGGGAACTATTCCAATCGCTCCGTGCGGGCAAGTCATCAGGCAGTTAGTGCAACAGATGCCTGCCAGGCTAATGATGGCGATGGTTGTTGCATAGCGCTCTAAACTAAATAAACTAAAAAATAAAAAAGGGAAAAAAAAGACGATTTTATCTCTTCCTTCTTCTCTACCCAATTCTACTTGCAAAAGGCACAACTGCCACCGGAAGCGCCGATACTGCAGCTCATGCGGTTTTCAGCGTATAGTTTCGACCAGCAGTCCTGACAAACCATAATTCGTCCAAGTTCTTTGTGGTCCGCTTCCATTCTACTCCCTTCGTTTCCACACAATTCGCATTTACCCATTTTGTTCTCTTCCTCTTTCTAATTAACCTTCTCTACTCTTTACTTTCTCAGTTCTTCCAGTCTCTTCTTCACTTCTTCTAAATCCTTCTCCAGTCTATTAGCCATGTTCGATAGTTCTTCGAGTTCTTCTTCTTTCGTTCGAGGCGTTATTGGTGCCTGCGGCGCTTGTGGTTGTGGTTGTGAAGGCACTGCTTGCTGCATGCCAAGTCCCATGCCTTGTCCTCTACCGCCGCCTCGTCCTCCGCCCATGCCCATGCCAAATCCGCCACCTGGTGCAGTAGCGCCCATACCAGCATGAGCAGAAACGGTTGAGGCACCTGCCTCACCTAACTTACCGCTTTTATACATCTCAATTGCCTCTTTCACCGTGCCATACGCGCCGGTTGTAATTTTCACACCCGCAGTGGAAAGCACCTGTAAGGCATTGGGACCTATATCCCCTGATATAACTGCACTTGCTCCTTTATTCAGAACGACTTGTGCTGCTTGAATCCCTGCTCCCCCGGGTGCGGCGATAGCTTCGTTTGCCATCGCTTCGAACGCCATCGTATCTGAATCAACGAACACAAAGTATTGGCTCCTTCCAAACCTCGGGTCTACCTGTGCATTCAGGTCTCCTGCTGTTGCAGTTACGCATATCTTCATCTTTATCTTTCACCTTCTCCC
>JAUWVD010000073.1 GCA_030617585.1 Candidatus Methanophagales archaeon | reverse complement strand
CATATATGTGGTGATGATGTAGTAAGGCTAAGAGCAGCGGTGAATACCTGGCTTCGATTGGTAAAAATAGCGGAGGAAATGATAGAAGTATGCCAGCCTCGGACTTTCTAAGTGGGATACCAGCATTGGTGTTTCTACTGGTGACTATCCTCGTTATTTTAGGCGTGATATGGCTGATAATCAAAATGTTACCTTATCTCATCCCGGCAATTGCAATAGTGATTGTGATTCTCATTTTAGTCTATTTCATGTGGCGGATTTTTAGTAGAGGCTAAAGTACCAAAACTACCTAATCAGAAGTGGCTGATTTATCACTCGGCTGGGGAGCTAGCGCTATCTATGTATCTTATCAATCCCTTGTCTATATTCACAAAAGTCCTGATAGCATGTCTTATCGCTTGACTTCTATTTTCAAACACACCTCTATCTATTAGTACATCCAAATAATCCAGATTCTTTTGGTCTATCCAAACAGTAACATGCTCTTTTCTATCTTCTTCTTTCTTCCATCTCATGATATATGTAGCCTAATGTAGCCTCATCCTTTATATGCTTTCAAGACTTTATATTATTATTCGTTTTGAGTTTCTGGTTCAGCTAAGATCGGGCGATTATTACAATTTTGCTATTCTTTTATTTTTCTTGGTCGCAAAAAATCAAAAAATAGAAGGTGAGGACTATATGTCCTCCGTGTGCGGCGTTTATTCTTTTGCTATTATTACAACCCCAGCACATCTTTAAGCTTGAGATGGTACTTTCCCAGGTTACCGCCGAAATTACCTGCCGTTATCTTTACCACACCTGGAACTTTCACCGCCGCCTTTATTCCCGCCTTCATTCCGTCCTTAACCACATCTTCGCTAACGCCGTTTATTACGATCTCAAAGACGCCGTTGACATCTGCAGGCAGTTCAGAATCTTCTATTTTGTCCTTTAACGTGGGGCAGTACTTCTCATTTATAGAGGCGTGCATGAACTTGTATGCATTTGAGCTCGGTTTCGAGCCCGAAGCGACAACGCCACCCGTAAACGGCGTTATTGTGCTTTCCACTTCCAGTATTGCGGCAACAGCATCTTCAGCAGCGGCCAGTGCAGCCATCTGGTCCTTCGCTAGGATAAAAATATTACCTCCGGCAACGCCAGCCTTTGCGCCCATGTTCTTCTCCATCACGAACTCGCCACCCATTATCGGGACCCTTACCACTTCTCTACCGTTTAGTTCCTCCTCTGATTCGAATCCGTCACCAAAGAATTTCAACTTGAAGCCAGTATTAAACTCCTTCTCGCTTTCAGGCATAGCATTAAAAACCGCCGTTGTAGGACATGTGAAGACACATTGTCCTATCCTCGCAAGCAACTGCTCATCTAATGCCTTATAGCCGAATGTGCACATCATTACATAAACTCCTGGTCTTCCATCCGGGGTCTCTTCAGGCGATGCTATTTTATCTATCCCTGCCTCTGCGGGGCACATTATCACGGAAGTACCAAATCCCGTCATCTCCTTCGCCGCTATCATTGCCCATTTCTCATTCACCGCCGTTATCAATACTCGCGCAACCTTTATCGGAAACGCCTCTGCAAATGTATCTTCTATTTCTACACCTTCCAATTCCATTTTTTTCTTTCACCTCAAAGAACGATGATGATGTAGAAGTAATAAATGTTTCTGTTTTTAGTCCTCCGTAAAAATCACAAACACAAATTTTGCATTTTTCAATTTGCATTTTGCAATCAAATGCTCAAAATCTACAAGATTTTGAGCTTTTGCCTATCCACTCTTGCCCTCAGCTTAGATTTTTTATCCACCTGGATAAAAACACCAATCATACGTAGATATTCCGCAGAAAAATATCTACCGTGTATTAATAGCTCCATCAAATCATCATCTTCGTCTATATCTGCACTGATAAAGAACGAATCGTGAACGATGTAGCTCAAATTCCGCCTCTTCGCCGTTTCTATATGTTCCAGGTAGCTAACCCCATAGTAAGAAACGACGAACTCACATGGCTTTCGCATGAATAAAGCGTTTGTACCACCCTTTCTTCCCGGTGCTATCACCACATCCGCGTCATACCCGATGAGTCCATTTATACTTTCTGGTGTTACAAGCGGTATATCAGCCATTATTATCAGCCTAGGATCTTTTTCATTCTGTATTACTTCGTTTAACACCTCGTTCAGTCCTTTTTCATCTACCCTTACACTCAGTTTCAAATTCCGAAGCTCAAGTTTCAATTCATTTAATAGTTCTTCCTTAGAGCACGTTGTGATTATCTCTACTTCTTCTATCTTCGACTCAGATAAGGCAACTAAAACATCTTTTAACATCCTCATAGCAAGTTCTTCTCGCTCTGCCTCAGTTAAAAACGTCCGTAATCTCGTTTTTGCCCCTTTCTTCTTAAATGGTATGATCGCTTTTACACTATTCATAAATCGAATTTTCTAAGATAGTTCTTTTAGCGCCTCTACCATGCGCTCACATTTCTCCTGCATTATCCTCGCCGCTTCCAATATTATCTCATCTACCGGAAGTGCGCCATCACTCTCAACAGTGAAAAGTAAATTATTCACATCTTCGTCGGATACGTCTTTATAGCCACAAATAGTAACTGGCTGCCATTTCGCATGTTCTTCGCCTCTACCCCACCTTGCTATCGCATCCAGATCTATCTTTTGCCTCGCAACCGTTTTTATAGCACCTATTTCCCTCTCCGTTGAAATCAGTTTCACAATCGGTATATTTTCAGATGCTGCCTCCACTTTAGGGTATGAGGAGATGAGTTCCTTAGAATATACCATTGCATAGCCAGCTTTTTCCGGGCTTGTTGCTTTTAAAGTCAGAGTAATCTGGTCTTCCTTTTTATAATCATTAAGGTCTGTCTTCAATGGCACCAGAGCCAAACGCAACGCTAATTGCTCGTCGTATAGTAACGATGTATTCTCCCGAATATTCAGTTCGTCAATTGCAAGCTTTGGCACCTCGGCAATCATTACTCTTCTAAGCGCATTTGCAAAACGCACTTTTACACCAGAAAGTGCAATTACCACTTCCTTTTCCCCCCGATCCGCTATTTTTACTTCCATCCACTAACCCGTGTGTAAGCAAAAGCTTAGACTCTTCTCCCTCGCTTTCCTCCAGGACGCTTCGTGCCGTCATGTGGCATCGGTGTCACGTCCTCTATCTTCCCTATACGAATCCCAGCACGACCGAAAGCTCTTATCGCTGCCTGTGCGCCTGGGGCAGTTGTCCTCGATTTACGTCCCGAAGCAGCTTTTACTTTCACATGTAACCCTCTTATTTCCCGCTCTTTTAGTTTATCTGCTAGTTGTGTTGCCATCTGCATTGCGGTATATGGTGAACTTTCATCGCGGTCCGATTTTGCAACCATCCCGCCGGAAGCCCTTGCGATCGTTTCAGCACCCGGCAAATCGGTTATTGTGATAATAGTGTTATTAAATGAAGAGTATATGTGCGCTACAGCCCATCTGATTTCAGTCATTTTTCAAACCACCTTCTTTGTCATTATGATTTCCCATAGTAGCCTATTTTCCCTTCTTCGTCCTCGCGTATTATATACGATGGGATTGTTACCCTTCTACCATCGACAGCGATATGACCGTGAACAATGAGTTGTCGAGCATGTTTTATCGAATTGGCAAGTTCCTTCTTATATACTCTTGTTTGTAAGCGTCTCTCTAAGACATTCTCTACGCTCAGCGACAAAACATCGTCTAAATCTACGGCGGCTTCTCCCTGTTTTAATATCCCCTTCCTCTTTAAACTCGCCAAAATGGCTTCTTTCTCCCTTAACATATGCTCTGTGGGCTTCGCCCCTGCTATTCCCGCTAAGATCGCCCTTATTTCTCTCCTGCATTTCTTTATAAAGCTTGCAGCCTTCCATATCTCCTTCTTGTTCTTCAACCCATACGTATCTGTTAACTCCTTCTCTTCTTTTATCCGCTTCGCTTCCCATGGCCTTCTTGGTTTCTCATATGTCTTCTTTCTTTTCTTTGGATGCCCCATATTATGTACCTCCCTTCGTCCCTCCAGCTTGCGCTGCCTCTTGCTTCTTTCTTATTACGCCTACTACCATACCCCTTCGACCCGTTGCTTTAGTCCTTTGCCCTCTCACTTTCAGCCCTCTTTCATGTCTTATGCCACGATAAGACCGTATCTTCCGCAACAAATTTATATCATCGCGAAATTTCAGCGGGAGGTCTGTTCCCATTATATGCTTGTCCACACCGGTATTTATGTCTTTTCGCCTGTTAAACATCCATAGTGGTAAACGCTTCTCCGCACTGCTGATCGCAGTTTTCAACCGCTCAACTTCATCGTCTGAAAGATTTCCCATCTTCCCCTTTGAGTCTATCCCCGCTGACCTAACAAGCGTCTCCGCTATTCTTCGCCCTACGCCCTTTACGCCGCATAGTGAATCTGCTACGTTTCTCTTACCATCTAAGTCGGTATCCAGAATTCTAACGAAATACTTGAATTCCTCTCCCGTCTCTTCTACTTCTTCACTCATTTTTCTTTTAGTTTGGTTTAGTCTTGTTTCGCCGAGGAAGGGATTTGAACCCTTGAGTCCCTTGCGGAACACAGGCTACCTGTTCGGGGAGTTCCAGGCCTGCGCCTTACCACTCAGCCACCTCGGCTTTACTCCTCCAACTCTTTACATACGTCCCCCGCTTCATAAACACCTTCTCCGCCTTTACACACACGCCTTTTTCCGATGTGAACATATCTTCCGAGATCATCTTTGCTTCGCCTATGCTCACTGCTTCCCCTTTTAATGTATATATTACAACACGATTTCCTATATTTATCCCTTCTTCTATTCGCGAGATACCAGGAGCTGTGAGATTTGCGCCGTGACATATTGCATCAACTGCACTATCCTTTACTATTATGCACGGCAGATGCCCTAACGCATATTCCATTGGCATGATTAATTTCCGTAGAAGGCGCCCATCTCCTTCCTCAGAAAAGATGTAAGCATCTTTTAGGTCTTGCAGCTTCGTGAGGTTCGCCTCATCGAAAGGGAATGATTTCGTCCTTCTCAACTGCACGAGGTGCGCGCCTACGCCTAAAGCGAGACCGAGGTGATGGCACAGCATTCGCATGTATGTGCCCGCTTCACAACCCACTTTCATCAGCACGTCCCTACCGGCAATCTCCATTATCTCTATGTAATGCACCTTTCTTATCCTTACCTGCCTTCTGACAGCCGACTTCAGTGGTGGTCTTTGATATATCCGGCCTACGAAATCCTTGCTTATCTTCCTCAGTTTATCCTCTTCAACTGCACCATGCAGTTTCATCACGCATACATACCCTTTATCGGCAATGAACGTGTCCGCTAACTTAGTTGCCACACCTAGCATGACTGGTAGGACCCCTGTAACCCTTGGGTCTAGAGTTCCGGTATGTGCAGCCTTATTTATCTTCAGGATATTCTTTATCCACGCCACCACTTCATGGGACGTCGGACCCGCAGGCTTATCTATATTGACTACACCTCTCTCGATATGCGCCTTTATTGTACGAGCTTCGGGTGCACACCCATATCTTGGGTCTGTAAAAGCGGGGGATTTATCCAATTTGCATCTTTCTAACGGCTTATTACTTTTTATCATCCTCTGTTTTCTTTTAGTTCCCTTTTCATTAATTATTATTCCACTTTTTCCGGTCACGTATAGCCCACCAAAAGAAAAGGCCTATAAAAAGTCTATAGACACGGATTAACACTAATTAACGCAGATAAAAATAAATCAATCGGTGCGATCTGTGTAAAGCTGTGTCTAAAATTTGGATAAATCAATTTTTGTGTGCTCCCTATCAAAAACTCAAAATGGTTCAACTGCATTCGTAGACAACCTCAAGGTTAGCCTTGACTTCTACCGCTTTCGGAACGATCGGCGGAGCTATTGATTTTGCCATTGGAACTGCTTCATCAAATCCACCTGCTCGATATGGATATGCCGATACGCCGATCTCCTTTACTGAGGCTACTCTTAAATTTACAAGACCAAAGCTACTGGCTATCGCATCGGCTTTTGAATCTGCATCCTCACAAGCCTCTTCTAATGCTTCGTTCTTTAGCTCCTTCTCCTTGGGTTCTGTTAACCCAAATTCTATCCTTTGCACATTATTGGCCCCTGCATCTGTGGCTTCAACAATAACTTTCCCTATATCATCTAAGTCGCTAAGCGTGACTGTTATTTGGTTATAAACTCTATAACTCACGTTTTCATTCTCCTTGGTCTCGTAATCTCTAACGCGACTTATGGTAAAATAGGTGGTTTCTATGCTATCCAGAGAAATTCCAAGATCTTCCATTGCTGCTATTATGGCCGTCATCTTCAATGAGTTCTCATTT
>JAUWVD010000051.1 GCA_030617585.1 Candidatus Methanophagales archaeon | reverse complement strand
TTGTGACCTTATAACTAGGAAAACCAAGCAGGGTCATCAGAAGTGTTGTCTTTCCACAGCCATTGGGCCCAAATAATACGTGCACCTCCCCTTCTTATATATTAAGGTGCAAATCACGTATTATTTCTTTACCTTCTACTTCCACAGTCAAATCTTTTATTTCCAGCATTTATTACCTCATACGTTTCCTCACAGCACAAAGATAAAATAAAATAAGAAAGGGCTGATTTAAGGTTTCTTCTTTTTTGCACGGATAATTATTTCAGCTCGATCTTCTTCACTTCTTCTATTGCTAGCTTCGGCATCTCTATCTGGAGTACGCCATTCTCGAAAGTTGCATCCACATTATCCTTGTCCACCTCCGTGGGCAGCGGTATAGACCGGTAGAACTTTCTATAACTCCTTTCTCTTCTGATGTATCCTTCTTCCTCTTCTTCCTTTTCCTGCTTCTTCTCCGCACTTATTTCGAGCGTATGACCCCTGAGATTTATAGAGATGTCAGCCTTTTCAACACCCGGTATATCGGCAGCTACGATAATCTTGCCCTCTTTCTCTTTTATATCCACATAGGGTGCTGCGGTCTCTGCGAGTTCTTCTCCAGTAGCTCCAGGCAGTGCTCGCCGACCAAAATAGTCGGGTCCGGACTCACCAAACGCTCGGTCTGCCAATTCTTCCATTCTTCTTAGCTCTTCAAAAGGGTCCCATATATATCTTCTTCGCCAAACCATCTCTCATCTCGCCACCTATCCTATTTATTATGCACGTTACATTACGTATATAGTTGTAATATTTAAAAAACTTTTCTGCTCCGCCTTCCATCTCTAAAATCTGCGATTCCACAGACTCTATGCCCGTGATCGTATTGACGCACATAATCGGGAGGATCAAAAGCGATGTGGCAAAGATGGTCTGCGCGCTTCCCATACCAAACCAGATCATGCACACAACCACCAGAACAACAGGCGGCACACTCATCAACAACCAGCGCATATGCTCGAGCACACGCCTTATGTTCTCTTTTAGCCCGGCAATTAATCCGAGGACAAAAACGGCCAGACACCCGAAAAAGAAAACCGCTCATCCCGTTCAGCAACAGTAACGCCGGCGGAGTATGCCTTTACCAGTTCTCGCGTAGCCTGTCGAAACCGACCGGCACCCACACCATTCGCGAGCGAGAGTAAGTATTTTGTCTTCTCGTCTATGGCGGGCTTTTCTCGTCCTCAGACGAAACCCCAGAAATGCACCGTTAGATCGGCTAGCCCGTTGCCTATCTCCTTTACATTGAGCAGTGCTAGTGGCTTTAACGGTACGAGCTCGAAACTATGCACTATACACATACCATCACCATTACACGGTAACTTTCCCGGCTTTTTTCAGTAACATCGGCAGGAGGTTTCCGGTCAATTCCCTTACATCCGTCACTTCAAACGATTCTTTTTTTTCCATTCTTCTGTCATGATTGCACCTCTTTTTTCTTTCCAACTTTATCCTCTTTTCTGATTATTCTAATACTATACGTGTTAGGATTATAAAATAGTTGCTCTAAAAAGGTTCGGTTTGGGCAAAAAAACCGAATGAAATTAGGTTTTTTGGAATGACGCTAGCAAATTAAAGCAACACTGCTTCCACCGCCGCTCTGATAATATATCCCGCCCTGTGCAGAATCGTATCGCCAAGCTCTCTATCTTTCTCCATGCTCGCGGTACAAGGATATGAATGAGGAGATTCGATGATTCGGTCGTAGAGTTCCCGTTTATCTTCAACTTCTATGCCTTCTAACTGCTTTGCCACGAACCAGGTACTACCACAAGGTGCGCTTCTCAACACCTCCACATGAGCAATCCACCCTCTTATATCCACTTCTACTCTCACTTCTGGTCTGCCAATCCCGAACTCGGCGATAAATCTTTGAACCAGGGGCTTGTCATCCTGCGGCTCTAAATGCAAATCACAAAACGGCTTGGGAAAAACTACCTCTATCCCTTCTCTATCGCATATCTCTTCAACCTGCGGTCTTGCTATCCTGGCAGCACTTTCTTGTGGCACAAACATCGCTTTAATCCCGGAATTATTCAAAATAGTTGGAAGTTCAAGCAGAAGGTCATTGTGTATCTCCGATACAATGGCCATGTCCGCATCCGGGAACTCGTTCTCCGAACTCGCCGCTGTATATCACTATCAGGTCCATCTTAGCTCTCAGTTATAAGTAAAGTACGTATCCAGAAATCAGCAAAACGTTCATCTGAGTCTAAGAGATTAATACTGCCATTCGGGCAGATTTTATCGGTCTGGTACTCAAGGCCAAGGTCATCCCGCGTGGAATACAACGGAATCTGTCCGAAACATTGCACCACACACAAGCCTTCGCCAATAGCTACTTTTTCTGTTGGTTTTTGGTATTTTAATTTTTCGAGACTTTAATTTAATTTTGGGCACTTTTTAAGCAATCTTTACAAATGCCTTTAAGGTAAACCTGGCAGTCTATAACGTTATGACCCTCTTCTGTTACCATCCCATGCTCAAAGATTGTAGATTCCAGAGCTACATCATACACGCTCCCACACTCAATACACTTGAAGTGCGCGTGTGGTTTTGTATCGGCATCGTATCGCACTTCTTTCTCTTCTATTGTCAGCTCTTGGACAATGCCCTTGCTCACAAAAAGTTTTAGAGTATTATAAACGGTCGTTTTTGATAGTGTTGGTATCTCTTTTGAAAGTTCATTATGTATCAGCTCAACGGTTGGATGAGTCCTGTGGCTCATCAGATATTCCAGAATCTTCAACCGATGGTATGACGGATGAATACCTTCTTTTTCCAGGTGTGCCCTAAGTTCATCCAGTGACAGTCCAATATCATCACGCATTTATGTATCTCCTCATAAAACTAACTAAATCTGTTATATAAATATTCCCGACTGAAGTCTATGATACCGTGTTACTTCATCCATCACCGCTCTTTCATAATAGAAAGACTGTGAGGGGAAAAATGGTGCTGTTAAATTTTTCCTTGATTTATATAATTCCGAACGTCAAGTTTAAGTTTAATAGAAAGGTTTTTTTATACCAAACACAAATATTTAACAGGTGTTCCATATGATTTCACAAGAAGAGATAAAAGCAGTTTTAGATGAATACAACCTGAATGAGGTGACCATAGGCGTTCTGGGGTCACATTCCGCATTGGATATATGCAGAGGCGCGAAGGACCTGGGCTTCAGAACGCTGGTAGTGTGTCAGAAGGGCCGGGAGCAAACCTATGCCAGGTATTATCGTACGGAAGACTCGCTTGGTATAGTGGACCGGACAATAATACTGGATAACTTCACGGATATAACACAGGAACGAGTGCAGAAGGAAATGCGAGAACAGAATGTTATCTTCATACCGCACCGCTCCTTTGAGGTGTACGTAGGGTTTGACCAGATAGAGGATGAATTCCTGCTGCCGCTCTTTGGCACCAGGGGCATACTTCGGGCAGAGGAGCGAGATGCCGATAGGAACCAGTATTATCTGATGGAAAAAGGAGGAATTCCATATCCTAGGACCTATAATAGCCCCGAGGAGATAGACCGTTTGGTTCTGGTAAAAGCACCGGAAGCACAGCGGACGTATGAACGTGCGTTCTTCTTCGCTTCTTCCACTAATGAGTTCTATAAGAATTCCGAGCAGATGATTCACGCGGGCAAGATAACGGAGGCGGGACTGAAGAAAGCGGTAATCGAAGAATTCGTTATGGGTGCGCAGTTCAACTTCAACTACTTCTATTCGATATTAGACCAGCGACTGGAACTTTTGGGGACTGATACCAGGAGACAGACCAATTTAGACGGCATTCTCCGTCTTCCTGTATCACAGCAATTAGAAGCATTGAAGTACATAGATGTGAAAGCAATAGAAGCCGGGCACATATCATGCACGGTGAAGGAATCACTATTAGAGCAGATATTCGACTTAGGCGAGAAATTTGTGCGTGTGGCAAGACAAGAGTACCCACCAGGGATTATAGGGCCTTTTGCTTTACAATCCGCGTTCATTCCCGGTCCACCGTCAGAAAAGGCGATTGTATTTGACATCTCCATGCGCGTGCAGGGCTCGCCCGGAACAATGTTCACGCCATATTCGGGCTACTACTATGGTGAGTCACTTTCGATCGGCAAGAGGGTGGTAATGGAGCTCAAAAAAGCCATACAACAGAACAGATTGGAAGAGACGGTTACGTGAAATGATACACCAAAGTGAAATCCATAGCATTCTGGACGATTATGACCAAAAAAGGATTACCATAGCCACGATTGGGAGCCATACCGCACTCCAGATACTTAAGGGCGCTAGGGATGAAGGCTTCAAGAATATGGTGATCTGCAAAAAAGGCACAGAAGATCTTTATCGGCAGTTTGGGCTGGCGGATGAAGTACTAACCGTCGGAAAATACACGCAGGTCCTGGAACGGGAGTTTCAAGAGAGATTGATAGCACGAAACGCCATTCTTATCCCGCATGGCTCATTTGTGGAGTATCTCTCGCCTATCAGGATCGAGAACGAACTCGCTGTACCCATGTTCGGGAATAGAAAGGTTCTGGACTGGGAATCCGATCGCGGTAAGGAACGAGAATGGATGGAACGTGCCGAGCTGAAACTGCCACGAGAATTCAAAGACCCTAATGATATAGATCGATTAGTAATAGTGAAATTCCCAGGTGCTAAGGGTGGGAAGGGCTATGTCCTTGCAAGTAATCCCAATGAGTTTGAACAGAAGCACAAGGAACTAGAACTGAGCGATAAAGAGAATTTCACACTACAGGAGTATGTAATAGGGACCCGGTTCTATCCGCACTATTTCTATTCTCCGTTAAAGGATCGGGTGGAACTCCTCAGTATGGACATCCGTTATGAATCCAACATAGATGGCATCGCCCGGCTATCGTATATACTCCGGGATAGCCATCCCGAACCTTCATTTGTAGTTACGGGCAATCTACCGGTCGTAATTAGGGAGTCGCTCTTACCGCGAGTACTGGAAATGGGTCAGAAAGTGATCGAAACATCTCGGGAACTGTTCAGTCCGGGCGTAATCGGTCCTTTCTGCATAGAGACAGTATGCACGGAAGATCTGGAGTTTATAGCATTCGAGATTTCCGCCAGAATTGTCGCGGGCACGAACCTCTACATTAATGGCTCGCCATACTCGCAACTGCTATACCAAGAGCCAATGAGCACCGGTCGGCGAATATCGAGGGAGATAAAAGAGGCGCTTAAGGAACAATCTCTAACTGAAGTTATATATTGAGCTCGTTTGTCTTTATCTGACCAATACGACCAATTCGTTTCTCCACAGGCCAAATCGAAAAATCCCTCTCCTTCGTCCAGATGGAAGTGGAATTAATTCAACCCATCTTTGGTGAATCCCTGTAACAGCCCAATGAGAAATTCGTAAGTGTTTTTGTTTGCTCTTTGTTTCCGCGCCCTGTAGAATGTGGATGAGGGTATGTCTTGCAGTCCTTTACTAAGACGATCGGCCGTGAAATCCTCAAGAACATGACATTTTACTTCTATTGTATTTGAATACATGCGTGCGTGCTTCGATTTCTATGAACTCATTGAGTGTCACATAAGGAGGACGTTGTCCCAAATATTTCAGATTGTCAGATTGAATTTATATCAGTTATGAGATAAATAGTTCAGGAAGTGTTTGTTGTAATTGGTTCCGAGTGTTGGAAAAACATCGACACAACTTGAATATGCCACAAGATTGACACAACACTTTTTCTTTTTTACAAAAAGAAAATTTAGCCGGTGCTAAAAGAAAAACAGAAATAACGTTTTTAGTCAAGGTTTTTACCGAAGGTAAAAAAGTTGTTGGTAAAGCTTTATTTTTTAGGCTAGATTAGTTCATGGATTAGTCATTAACCAACTTTCGCCATCAAAAATCTCGCACTCCGCTATTGCATCTCTTCAACCTCTCGAACATGTTTAAATATTTCCATCACAATTCATCTTTTGGAGAATAATTCGCGATTGATTTTTACAATGAAAGAGGAAGTGGAGATAAAACGGATATGTAACGAGGTCATAGAGCGGATAAGACCGGATGAGGCAGAGCGGGCGAGAGTAAAAGCCGTAACAGATCGTATAATCAATATGATAAACCAGAAAGCATTGGAGCAGGGTATAGAAGCCCATGCAATATCCGTAGGCTCAACTGCCAGAAATACATGGGTACGTGGCGAGACGGACATAGATATTTTCATCATGTTTCCGGAGGACATGTCAGAAGAGGATTTAAAGGAGAATGGGCTTGCACTAGCAAAAAGCATTTCCGATAGGTATGAAGAGAGATATGCCTCGCATCCTTATATACACGCTTACTTCTACGATTCCGAAGGAAGAACCGAGTACGAGGTGGACTTAGTGCCCTGTTTCGCGTTAAAAGACGCATCTGCATTGAAATCCGCAGTTGATAGGACCCCTTTTCATAACGGATATATTATGGAGCGAATACATGGGCTGGAGGATGATGTGCTACTGCTAAAGCTATTTATGATGTGTTTGGATATTTACGGCTCGGAGCTAAGGAGAAAGGGCTTCTCGGGCTATCTCTGTGAATTGCTCATCCTGAACTATTCTTCGTTTGTGGAGCTATTATTAAACGCATCACGGTGGAGATATGGCGAAAGAATCGACCTGGAAGATAAAGGCAAATACGAAGGCGAAGACCCGCTTATTGTTATAGATCCCGTAGACCGTAACAGGAATGTAGCTGCTGCCGTATCGGACTATTCCTTCTGTCGGTTTATAGATGCTGCAAGGGTGTTCCTGGCACAGCCACAGATGTCATTCTTCCTACCCCGTGTAGCAGATCCGATGAGTGCAGAAGAATTCGCGAAACGCGTTTCGAAACGGGGCACTGAGTTCGTGATGGTCCTGTTTGAGGCGCCTGAAGTGGTAGAGGACATATTATTCCCGCAGTTACGAAAAGCTGAGCTATCTATCACAAATATGATAGAACGTGATGGGTTCAAGGTCTATGGGAGCGATGTAGCGGTAGAAGGCGGCAAAGCGTTTTTGCTATTTGAATTGCTCATCTGGTCTCTACCGCGGCTGAAGAAGCATATGGGTCCTCCTGTTACTTCCAAATATCATTCTGAGCAGTTCAAAAATATATATGCGTCTACTCACCCGATATTTATTGACGACGGTAGGTATGCAGTAGAAGTAGAGCGGCGATATACCGATGTAGTCAGCCTATTAAAGAACGAGCTGATGTCTTGCAGTTTGGGCAAAGACGTATCGGAATCAATAGGCCGAGGCTATCAGGTGTTAAGGAACGAAGAGATAAGATTCGTTGATGGCATCGGCTATTTCTTCAGGTGTTATTTTCGTGGGATTTGAATAAAGAGGAACAAACTAAAATCAATTATCGACACAGATTAACACAGATTAACACAGAAAAAATCAAATCTGCGTAAATCCGTGTAAATCTGCGTCCTAAATTAAACTATGTAGGTAGAT
>JAUWVD010000122.1 GCA_030617585.1 Candidatus Methanophagales archaeon | reverse complement strand
GATAAAACGAGAAATCGCTCATCTGTTTTATCCCTAGCATGCTTCAGTGCATCTCCTGTTCCAAGTAGATGTTCCTGAAAGACATAATCTATTTCCACACCAAAATCCGCGCCATCGCCAAAATAGTCCATTATTTTCTCTTTTTTATAGCCCACCACGAATAGAATCCGTCTTATCCCGTTTCGTTCTAACGCCTCAACCACATATTGCAGGATGGGCTTATTTGCTACCCTGATCATTACTTTTGGCTTTGATGCGGTAAATGGTCTCAGTCTTTCGCCTTCACCAGCAGCGAGCACAACAGCTTGTTTAAATACCATTTAATATACCCTCGAGTTTTTTTCTATATTACCGGATGCAACAGCCCCGGGACCAATAAGCGTATTGTTTCCAATAATCGTGCCGGCGTCAATAGACGCATTTATTCCCGTCTTTACACCGTCACTCATGATGGTGCCAAGTTTTCTCATCCCTGTGTCCATCCCTTTTGCTATTACCGGTGCATCATTAAACCTCAGGTTTGCTATTTTCGTGCCTGCACCGAGATTACATCGGCTCCCAATAACCGAATCGCCAAGATAGCTAAGATGTGGGATCTTTGTCCCGTCCATGATAACGGAGTTCTTAACCTCAACGGCATTCCCTATATGGCAGTTATCGCCAATAGACGTATTTGCACGTATGTAGCTATTAGGTCCGATCACACAGTTATCGCCAATGAAAGCCGGACCCTCAATATATGTGCCTGATTTTATCACTGTGCCTGCTCCAATCGATACTTTACCCCCGATTATCACATTTTCTTCCACTTCTCCTCGATTCAATGGGCTTATGTTACCAATCAGGAACTCATTTGCGGTTAGCAAATTCCAGGGGTAGCTAAGGTCTAGCCAATGCTCAATTTTTTCCCATAAAATGGTCTCGCCTGATTCTATAAGCAGTTGCAAAGAATCAGTAAGTTCGAATTCCCCCCGTTTTGATTTATCTGTTCTTGGTAAAACGCCGAAAATGGACTCATCCAAGGCATAAACGCCGGCATTTACTAGATTTGAGATTGGAACTCGCATTTTTTCATGTATTTTCGTTATTCTTCCCCCTTCTGTCTCAACAACACCATAATCCTCAGGGTTTTCTACTTCGATAACGCCAAGCACCATGTTGACACCATTAGATATTACTTTCTTAATATCTTTAGCACTTACAATCGTGTCACCATTTAACATAAGGAATTGGTTTTCTACTAACTCTTCCGCCTTCCGTAGTGCATCTGCAGTCCCGAGTTGCGTCTTTTGTGTTACGTACTCAAGGTTAATATCCCATCGCTCGCCGTTTCCAAAATAATCACGGATAGTTTCGTCATGGTAGCCTACAACGAAGATAAAATCATCAATCCCCACTTCTTTCACTTCCTCCAGCAAATGCTCGATTAGCGGTTTACCAGCTATTGGAAGCATTACCTTGGGCCTTTCGTAAGTAAGGGGTCGCATCCGTTTCCCTTCGCCCGCGGCCAAAATTAGCGCTTTCATTTTGGTCATCTCATAACTTTTATTTGTGTATATGTTATAGATATGTGATAATTGTGACCCGTAAAAATGCTATAATCGCCGTGCTTTGCATTCTCTTGGTGCTATCTGTTTCCACCGCTTTCCACATCTATCAGCAGCAGCAGCGGAAAATAGATGTGCAAGAAGACATTATCGAAAAACTTATCCGTGCCAGTGATACCGCAAAAGTGGGAAAACCGACATTTTTTAACGCGTCCAATGGCACCACTTGCGCTAATATCGTTGCTGTAAGAAGCGATAACTACCAGGGTGTGCTGGGTAGGGTGTATGTAGAGATAAAAGAAGGGGCTGGGGGCGTGTTGGTTAATACGAATCCGTTTGTCGAGCCTACAACGCAATATTCAGTACGAGAAGCAGTGAAGGTTGCTAAGGACTTCACAAATATAAACATCTCGAATAAAAACATCCTCATTTCTTTTGACATAAATGGCACTTTGATGGGTGGCCCTTCAGCAGGTGCAGCTATCGCTGCTGCCACCATAGCTGCTCTGGAAGGTAAGAAAGTAAGACAGGACGTGGCGATCTCAGGGACTATCGAAGAAGACGGTTACATAGGTCTGGTAGACGCAGTGTTTGAGAAAGCTGTAGTAGCGGAGAAGAAAGGCATGGGGCTTTTTCTGGTGCCAAAAGGTCAGAAGGAGGAGATACATTACGAGCGGAAAGTAGGAAAGAGGAAAATATTCGGATTCCCAATTGAGTGGGTTTATTACACGCCAAAAGAGATTGACCTCGGTGAGTACATGGCGGGAAAGATGGACGTAGAAGAAGTATCAACAATTGATGATGTGGTCGCATATATGATCTTGTGATTCAAGTTAACTAATTGACACTCGCTAAGTCTGCGACAGAAACTCTATTGCACTGGTAGGGCAGTGGTCAACGCAAGCTCTACAAAACTCCGGAGGGTCAAAAGCTCTCTTACACTGCTTTACATCTAACAATCTAACTCGCCCTTCTTCTATCATTAACACCAACTCATCGTTATATCGCCCCCCCTTACCATATATCACCTCCTCGTTCATCCTGTTCTCCTCGCATACCACGACACATATCCCACAACCTACACATTTTTCATCGTCTATTATCAATCCCATAAATTCATTCTCTGTAGCGGGAAAACTGTTTCGCAGTTCTTCTAAATTAGGCATGTTACTTTTATTGTTAAGTTAAGGGAAGATAAAAAAGTTTCGTAAACTTTATATATTGTGGTTTCATTTTTAGTTAGTACTGACTGATGAAAAGGAAGAGTAAAGTGAAAGGATTAGGCACTGTACTTCACATTGTAGATAATAAATTGATTGTGAAGAGCGATGGGCTAGAAGTAAAAAAGGTTATCAATTCCGTGGTTATTTCTGAAGATAAAAGGCAAATCGGAAAAGTTTATGATGTCTTTGGATCTGTTAATCGTCCTTATGTGAGTATAACGGCCTTTGAGAATATAAAAAAGGAAGGGCTGGAGAAGCTTGCTAATAAAAGAATGTCTCTCCTCTGAGGCATAGAAGGTAAAAGGAAGATGCATGAGAACAGAGGGGCTAAAGAAGAAAACATTGAAGAGGTAAAAAAATCTGAGGCTAATCGAGAATGGTTACATAGGCTTAGTGAACGTCAACGAAGAAAAAGGTTAAGTGCTGCAATTGGGAGACAGCGTTTAGTCGCGCAAGCGGAGATAGATAGGCTCTCATCGCTCCTAACTATACCGGAAAAAACGCGGGAGAGTAGCTTGGAGATATATCGTAAAGCATGGGAAAATGATTTGATTCATGGACGTTCGATAGAAAAGATACTTGCTGCGTCTATGTACATGGCTTGTCGTAAACATAATGTGCCAAGAACGCTTGACGAAATAGAAAAAGTAACAAGGGTGGGGAGGAAGGATATAATAAAGGCGTGTAAGTTATTGGCAAACCGGCTGGGAATGAAGCTTGCTCCGATCTCTCCACTGGAATATGTGGGTAGATTCTGCGCTAAATTAAATCTGACTAACTGCGCGGCTGAAAAGGCAAGGGAAATAGTAGAAAAGGCGTTAGAGCGGGATATGACAAGCGGGAGAGGCCCTACAGGTATAGCAGCATCGGCGATTTATATAGCTGCAATCTTATGCGACACAAAGAAGACACAAAAAGAGGTTGCTGAGGCTACTGGTGTCACAGAAGTGACTCTACGTGTACGGTACAAGGAGATGGCCGCTAAATTAGGGATAAAAGTGGAGTAAATGGGGTCATTTGAGTTAATACCTGCGATAGACTTGAGGGGTGGCAGATGTGTTCAATTGAGACAGGGTAAAAAAGAAGACGAGATATTCGCTTCAGCCGAGAATCCGGTGGAAATCGCTAGGAGCTGGGTTATCCAGGGTGCAAGAAGATTACATGTAATAGATTTGGACGGTGCCTTTCAGGAAGAGAAGAACAATTTAGGGGTAATAAAGAAAATAGCTGACGCGGAAGGAGTGCGAGAGAAAGCAAAGATTCAGGTGGGTGGTGGGATCAGGTCGTATGAAACTGCGGTTGAACTTCTTGAGACCGGAATAGATAGAGTAATATTTGGGACGGTTGCGTTGAAATCACCCCATCTTATAGTGCAGGTTGCGAATGCGTTTTCGCCCGAGCGGGTAATGGTTGCATTGGATGCGAGAAAGGGTAAAGTGGCGATAGATGGATGGCGAGAAGTAACTGGGGTAAATGCAACGGAAGCGGCGAAGCAAGTAGAAAGAATAGGTGCAGGTAGTTTGCTGTTCACGAACATAGACGTTGAAGGTTTGATGGAAGGCGTAGATCAGGAGATTATAGCGGAGTTTGTTAGTTCTGTGAGCATTCCGGTGGTTATAGCAGGGGGGGTTAGCAGTGTGGAGGACATAGGGAAGA
>JAUWVD010000065.1 GCA_030617585.1 Candidatus Methanophagales archaeon | reverse complement strand
CAACGATGTGGATGCCCCCTACCAACTCAACGACATCAACGGGAGCTTCATAATGTTCAAACTCATACCTTCTAATCACCGAGTTCGTTGACATACTCATAGAACTCTGCGAGCGCTCAGCGATTTGTACAAAAACTACGAGCTGGAAATGAAGCCCATTTCTTCCTTCTATTTGGTACCCGAAAAATCGTCCGATATGTGATACCTGTAACCCTGCTCAGTAAGGAACAACTGCCGCTTTGCACCAAAATCCTGGTCTTTTGTGTCTTTACTAACGAGCGTATAGAAGAAAGCAGGTGAACCGTCATCCTTCGGTCGTAGTAACCGCCCAAGCCGCTGCGCCTCCTCCTGACGCGACCCGAAAGTGCCCGAGATCTGTACTGCTACATTCGCATCGGGCAGATCAATAGCAAAATTCGCGACCTTCGATACTACCATAACCTCTATTTCACCGCTTCTAAATGCATCATACAACTTCATTCGTTCCCGGTTTGGCGTCTTGCCCGTCAATAACTTCGCATCCAACATCTCCGCCACACGCTCCAACTGCTCTATATACGTACCTATCACCAGGATCCTATCGCCCTTCTTTCTATGATATTCTACTATCCGCCTCGTTATATCATATTTACGCGGGTTCTCCGCAGCTATACGATGTTTGTTCCTATCGGCTGCGAGTGCGTATTGCAACCTGAGTTCATCATCCATTTTCAGCCTTATCTCATTACAAACCGCTTCCGCTATCCAGCCCTGCGCCTCCAACTCTTTCCAGGGCGCATCGTATTTCTTCGGCCCTATAAGCGAAAACACATCGCGCTCCTTACCATCCTCACGCACTAGCGTAGCTGTAAGTCCCAACCGCCGCCTTGCCTGTAACTCCGCAGTCACTCGGAAAACGGGTGCCGGAAGCATATGCACCTCGTCATATATGATCAAGCCCCAGTTCCGCTCGTTAAAGAGCGAGAAATGCGGGAATGCATCTTCATCCGATTTCCGCGGTCTATAAGTGATAATTTGATATGTTGCAATAGTTATCGGTTTTATCTCTTTCCGTTCCGCACTGTATTCCCCTACCATTTCTCCATCCAAATCGGTTTTATCCAGCAGTTCATCTCGCCACTGCCGTGAAGCAACCGTGCTGGTAGTAATAACAAGTGTATTGGTATCCAATTTTTCCAAGACTCCCATCCCTACTACGGTCTTACCCGCACCACAAGGCAGCACTACCACCCCACTACCACCTGCGGCACTACCACCGGCATAGAACGAATCAACGGCTTCTAATTGATACTTCCGCAAAGAGAACGATAATCCTTTTCTTGTAGTATCCAGAAGTGTTATGGGTAAAAACTCGCCCTTTACATATCCTACGAGGTCCTCAGCCGGGAAGCCAATATCCGTGAGTGCTTTCTTTATATAGCCCCTTGCTCCTAACGCAACTACTACCGTTCGCGCATCTATCTGCTCCTCTGTAAGATAACTCTGGACTTTCTTGTTCCGCATTACTTCTTTCATCAATATCTCATCATCGCTTTGCAGCACGACTGACCCATCCAACATCTTCAGCTTCAATCGCCCATATCGCGATACGTAATCCTCTATATCTATAATGACATTCTCCGGTACTGCATACCTGCTATAAGCTTCCAAAGCCGCGATGATACGCGAAGCTGCCATACCCGATGCGGCTGCGTTCCAAAGAGAAAGATTCGTTATTTTATACGTGTGGACGTGTTCAGGGCTTTTTATCAGCTCGGCGAACCCACTTATTGTGTCCCTTGCATCTTCATACCTTGAGTTATCTACCTCAAGCAAGATTGTCTTGTCACTTTGTACAATCAGAGGGTTATCTTCTTGTGGCGACATTGTCTAAATAAAGATATTTTATACTGCAAAGATAAAAATATGTGTAGGGCATGACGAGTCGGGGAATTCAGAGTTGGAGTTTGATGATATCCAGAAGCTATTATCAAATATAGATATTAAATGTTAAGTAAAGCTTTTGGTATAGCAGGAGTAAGTTGTAAATGGGGATATTGAAACAGATGGAGGAAACAGCATGCGAATCTCGGAACTTCCTGAGATAGGCACGAAGTATGAGATAGAAAGTCCAAAAGGCGATAAAGTAGCGGTCATATTTTTGACGACCGGCGAGATAGAACTCTATGTCCTAGAATCCGATGCTGATAAGCCTTCGGTTACAAGGCTGACCTCGGAAGAAGCCCGGCGTCTCGGAAGCGTTCTGACAGGAGCGTTACTCACAATAGAGCAAGAAGACATTGAGGTGTCATTTTCTGAAATTTCTGACCTCAGAATACACATCCATCTCTGTCCGGTAACAAAGAATGTAGTAGGAAAGAGCATCGAGGATTTGGCAATCAGGAAAAAAACCGGTGTTACGGTAGTTGCAATTTCGCGAAAGGGTCAGAGCATCGTCAGCCCGCCGCCGGAAACGGTCTTTGAAGAAGGGGACCTGATAGTGGCGGTAGGCAAGAGAGAGCAAATAAAGGCATGTCAGCAAGTGATTCTGGGACAGGGCTAAATGAACTTTCTGTTGGATTTAGCTATTGTGACGGTCTCGTGCTTAGCCCTTGGTCTGGCATCAAAATATCTAAGGCAGGCCTCGATCCCGGCATATATAATCGCCGGAATAATACTCGGAAGGAGTGGTTTAGACTTGATCTCATCTGATGCGTCATACGACTTCATCTCGTGGCTGGGTAAGATCGGTGTAATCCTCCTGATGTTCTACATAGGGCTGGAATTCAATTACAAAGGCATAAAAGAGCCTCGAAGGTTATTTGCAGGTTGCACAGACTTCGCAGTGAATTTCAGCGTTGGTTTTTTGCTGGGGATTGTCATTGGCTTGAGCCTGATAGAGGCTTTCATACTCGCATCGGCAGTATATATCAGCAGTTCCGCAATAGTCATTTCCTCGCTGATAGAGAACAAGCGGTTGATCTACCCGGAAGCAGAGACTGTCGTGTGGCTGATGGTCTTCGAGGACATAATACTGGCGATCTTGCTTGTTGTGCTGACCTCTGTTATGGTAGGCAGCCTCGCCATGATTCCCGTATCTTTAGCTGCGACTTTGCTACTCATTGTATTCATCTTAATGCTCATCAGAAGACTGAGCAACTTCATCGCGCCTCTATTCGAGCGTGATGATGAAATACCCATACTGCTTATTTTCGCACTTATATTCGGATTTTCCGCACTCGCATATCTCATGGGTATTTTGCTGCATTGTCATATCTCGGAAGTGATAGTTGCATTTTTCTTAGGCTCTGCACTCGCGGGAGTCAAGTCCTTCAGGAAGCTCTTCGGAACCATCATTTCATTTAAGAACTTGTTCCTCACCATCTTCTTCTTTTCTTTCGGTATGATGTTCCAATTCCAATTTGCAGCGTTGAACTCGGCAGATTTTGTCCTCGCACTCCTCGCGCTCATAATTCTGTCTATCGTTGGAAAGTTCATAAGTGGTGCAATCATAGGGAAGAGACTGCATGGCTCGCTTGAAACGGGGTTGCGAGTCGGGGCATACACGACGCCAAGAGGCGAGTTTTCTGTCGTGCTGATTATGGTTGTAATGGAAATAGGCATTCTCGAGCTATTACCTTCGATTGAGCTATTGCTTTCGCTTGTCGTTGCTTACGTGATTATTCTTTCGATCATGGGCTCCTTCTTCGCCAAACAGGGCGATAAGATTGGCAAAGCAATGATGAGTGTCGTTAATAAATTGCTGCCTCAAGCTCATCGGTGACTTGAAATTTAAGGATGAAATTACTTTTTAAAATTTGTAAACATGGAACCAATACGACACGCAAAAATCGCTATTTGTTTATTATTCCTGGTGGCTGTGGTAGGGACAGTGGGCTTTATCTATATCGAAGGCCTCACACCCTTTGATGCATTATACCTAACTATCGCAACTGTTACCACTGTTGGATACGGCGATATAGTTCCTGAGACACAAAACGGCAAAATATTTACGGCTGCATTGATCATAATGGGCGTTGGCATAACCTTATATGTGCTAATAGAGTTAATAGAATCTGTATTAGAAGGACGGTTAAGCACAGCATTTGGTATGGCGCGGGTAAAAAGGGGCGTGGCGAAATTGCAAAAACACAAGATAATCTGCGGCGGTGGTCGTACGGGCAATGTAATTGCAGACGAATTCAGAAAAGACGGTCTTGACTTTGTAGCAATTTATTGCTCTCTGTTACCGCAAAAGACATAAACAAGAATTTAGAGTTGGTAGCGAGAGCGAGCTCGGAAGAGGCTGCTAAGAGGTTATGCAGTATAGGCGTGAAAAAAGTAGTTATCGTAGAGGAAGTAGGTGGGCGGAGGCTGGCAAAGAGCTTGATAAAGCCTGCAGTCGTGGATTTCTTAGAGTTCGCTATGGAGACAGGAGCGGCTTCTTTAGAAAGCATAAAAGTCGAGCATGGTGCGAAAATAGCAAATAAGAAAGTAAAAGATCTGCGGATGAAGGAGAAATTTGGGGTGACGATACTTGCCACCATAAGAGATAAGAAAGTCATATCTCACATAGGCTCTGAAGATGAAATACTGGAGGGCGATACCGTTGTGGTCATAGGAAATAGAGAATCGTTGGATAAGCTCGAGAAGTTGGAGTTCTCGTAATCTTCTGTGAATGTTTAACTACTCAAAAGCTCGATATGAAATGGTCATTATTTAAAGCTATGTGAGATTGCAAAAAAAGCAAAAGGCTTTTATATGCTCGCGCTTATATATCGAATACGCAGGTAAGAACGACAAAAAAAGACCACTACAGTAAAAGTACAGAAAAGTGGTCAATTTGTCGTCTAGTGCGAGTGGGGATAGACGAACTACTTCTGATTGTTCTCGTTTATTCATTGTTGTATCAACTTTAGGGGTTGAGAGTCTAAACCATTAAGGAGGTTGTAATATGGCATGGGAAAAGGAACTCGAAGAAAGCATTAGCACAATTGCACAGTTGGGTGAATATATGGAATTGGACCCTAAAAAAAGGGCAATATTACAAGAAATTATTGATATACACCCGATGCGTATTACCCGTTATTATCTGTCACTAATTGATGAAAATGATCCTGACGACCCAATCAGGAAGATGGCGGTTCCCACAGAAGAAGAGCTAAATCTCGTGGGATCTTATGATACGAGCGGTGAGCGTGAAAACACAATAATGCCCGGTCTGCAGCACAAATATGCGCAAACTGCCTTGATTCTAGCTACAAATAGATGCGCAATGTATTGTAGATATTGTTTCAGAAAAAGGTTAGTTGGTCTGAGAACCAAAGAGATAATGGAGCGATTTAATGGTGCGGCAGAATATATTGAAGAACATGAAGAGATTAATAATGTGCTTATAACTGGTGGTGATCCTTTTATTTTATCCACGGAAGTGCTCAGTGAATTTTTAGAGCGGCTCTCAGATATATCGCATTTAGATTTTATAAGGTTCGGGACCAGAGTTCCAGTGACATTCCCTGATAGGATCCTGGAAGATAACAAGTTATTGACGCTACTGGGAAATAATTCGCATGAAAATAGACGAATCTATGTAGTAACACAATTTAACCATCCACGGGAAATTACCGCGGAAGCTACTGGCGCTGTTAGTCGGCTCATTCGCGCTGGCGTGATAGTGGACAATCAAACCGTTTTACTTAAGGGTGTGAATGATGATCCTGAGACTTTAGCGGAATTACAAAATAAACTTGTGAGTATCGGCGTTATCCCATATTATCTATTCCAATGCCGACCTGTAAAGCGAGTAAAGAGTTATTTTCAAGTGCCTTTGTATAAGGGCTACGAAATTGTAGAAGCTGCAAAAGAGAGGCTTAACGGGCACAGTAAAAGGTTTAAGTATATGATGTCTCACCGGACTGGCAAGATAGAGATTGTAGGTGTTATGGATGATTATATATATTTTAAATATCATCAAGCGCATGTCCCCGCGAATATCGGCAAATTCTTTAAGAGGAAGATAAACAAAACCGCCGGATGGTTAGATGAATTAGAATAAATTTCTGTGTACATGACCACCTATTTATATATGGGTGTATTCTATAATTAAGTAGTAGTATGAGCACTCATTGTAAACACGAAAGCTGCGGCGTAACGGAAAATGTATGGCTACCTTATAAATATGATGAGCGGAGTAGAGGTTTGAAGCCACATCCATACTGCATCCACTGCGGCATGTTCAAGAATATATCCACAGATATGGCGAAACCAATGGGATATTACACGAATAGGCTTGCAAGGATGTCAATCACAAAAGTCCAGATGCGGCTCATAGTAAAAGAATTGGAACGTATCTGTTTTGATGATCCCTATTCCTTGACACGATCCGATCAGGAGAAGGTATTTAATCAAGTGGTGCAAAAGTACTGCTGAATATCAGCGTATCTCGTGATTTCCAAAAAGTCCTTTATATTAATCTAAGATAAAGGTATTCTTGTGCGGGCTAGCCTGGGGGGTTAGGCGTCCTCTGCAACTCGAAATCGCCGATATGCGAGAGGCGAAGCTCGAGGGAGGCACCGTAGCCATCAGTTTCAGCTCGATGTCTAACGAAGAAATGTCGTCCTGCGGGGTTGACG
>JAUWVD010000079.1 GCA_030617585.1 Candidatus Methanophagales archaeon | reverse complement strand
GGCAAGGAAATAGATATGTGGCTTGCCCTTGCAGAATTGATTTATGAGCTCTGTCTTCCCGACCCTCCGTCTACCATAGAGTATGATAACCTTCAAGCCATCATCCTTAAATTCTCTTTCAAGAAATTCAAGTTCTTCCTTCCGATTTACAAATTCTCGGATCATAATGATAATATAGTAAATCCGAATATATAAAACTTGACTTTGTCACATTTCATTTACCGCAGAGAATGTTTCATGTGCAGCTTGTTATTTTCAAACGTTATGTGTTGGTAACTTTTTACCAACATATCAATGGGTACTAAAATTGATTCGGGTTGTGAATGGGCTAAAAGGACCTATCTCCACACTATATCCTCTGCGCTCTCTGTGAATTCTGCGGTTAATTTGAGAATGTCAAGTTAAGTATTTATTTTTGTATATAAAGTATAACTTCTACCTATAAATTTAATTTAGGACGCGGATTTACACGGTTTTACGCAGAAAACTATTTCCTAAAAGTATCAACCAAATAAATGCCTTACGTTTAACTTCCGGTTTAGTGCCAAAATTAAGTTCTATCATCAATCATTGCATTCTCCTAAAGCTTATATTAAAATCCTGATTATCTGCGTTCATCTGCGTCCTATTATCAAAATTTATTCTTTCTTGATATTCATTATATTCTTTTCATATAGTGCTATTATGTCAGACCAAATTTCGAGCAGGCTTCCGCTAAAATCCATTTCTGAGATAGAATCGTTGGTAAATGAAGGTTATTACCTCTGTGCGATTTCTGATTTTGTGCGAGAAGCAGAGAGGGATAAGTTAGAGGAGATAAAAGAGATAAGACTGAGAGAGGTATCGTTAAATGATGCAAAAGAGGAGATTTATCGCTATTTACTCCAAAATCCTGACTCGTATCCCTATGAGATCGCCAATGAGTCGTGGTTAGAGTTGTCACTGGTGCACGAAGCGTTGATAGAACTTAGAAAAGATGGAAAAGCGGAGGATGTGGAATAGGATGACCGTGTTATACGATGTTGGAGATGGAATAAAAGGTGAAAAGATTTCATGTGAATTCAGAAAGGCATCTAAGTCAACCGTGATAAGAAAAACATCGGGGCATAGAGCCATACGTGTATTTATTGCGGGTTTGCCTTGCGAGTGTTACGTTGAGAAGAGGTGGAGGGCGATAATAGAATAATTGTATTTGTATAGCAAATGGGTATATGGTATTTGCTCAATATCCAGGGGACATAAATCCCCAACTCCAAATCACAGATACCAAACAATACCCAATGTCAAAATCCAAATGTTCAAAACGGACTTGCTAATGGTTTGTTTTGGATTTAGATATTGAGTTTGGTGCTTGTAATTTGGGAGTTCCACCGTCTATTGAGCATATTCAATCGCCCATCCCAATCGCCATTAAATATCCACGTGCCCGCTCAGTTTTCGGAAATCTATTCACAAGTTTCCAGAATTCCGGTCCGTGTCTTGGCACCTTAAGATGTGCAAGTTCATGCACCACGACATAATCATGAACGAATTTCGGCATTTTTCGCAGGCGATCAGATATCCTAATCGTTTTTTTCGTCGTGTTACAAATCCCGAACATGTGTGCATTCTGCTCGGTCGTATAGCCTATCTGTACCTCTGAGAGATCACCGCCAAAATAACGCTTGTTCAGTTCACGAGCACGTAGTTCCAGTACGGAATCGGCATTATCCTCCCATAGTTCCTTTTTACGTCGCTGTGCCTCGAATCGCTTCTTCGCCCACTGAACGTATTTGCATTCTTCCTCGCGTGAGAGCCCCATCGGCAGATATAACTGTATTACACCGTCCACTTCTTTCGCACTTATCGTCTTCTTCCTTTTTCGGCTGCGGATTATTTTGACGTCCATTACCTGAAGGATGAAGAGAGCAGTGCTCCACCAACTGCGCCTATATACTGTGGATATTTCGGCACGATCACATCAAATCCTAGTACATTGTTCATCTCTACTGGCACGCCCTCGACCAGGGCGGTCCCACCTACTTCTATTGCCGGCTGTCTGAGATCTATCTCCTGTAATAACTGCTCCTTCACCTGCTCGACTACCGAATGACAAGCAGCCGCTGCGACGTCTTCCCGCCTCGCGCCACTTGATAGCGCTGATACAAGGTCCTGAATACCAAAAACAATACAATAGCTGTCTGTCTTCACATTATTATAATCGCCTTTAAGTGCTAACTTACCCATCTCTACTACATCTACTCCCAACCGACGTGCTATCATCTCCAGGAACCTGCCAGAAGCTCCTGCACATATCCCGCCCATCGTGAAATTATCGGGTATGCCATTGTTTGCCGTTATTATCTTGTTGTCCATCCCCCCGATGTCAATGATCATTGCTTCGCCCTTCTCAATACCCGCGAGATACATTGCCGCCTTCGAGTTTACTGTTAGCTCTTCCTGCACCAAATCCGCTTTGAAATGATCGCCTAATGTGTGTCTGCCGTAACCCGTTGTTCCCAGTGCCTCTATATCTTCTCGCTTCACGCCCGCGATCTTCAACGCCTCGGCATAAACCTTTTCCGCTGTCTTTACTACCTCTCGTGACGGCGACCACGTCGCCCCTAATATCTCGTCATCTTGCATTATCACCGCTTTTGTCGTTGTAGAGCCGGAATCAATACCAGCAGTAAGCCCCTCCTGCACTGTCCGCTCCAATATCCATCTCCGTTTCACTATTGTAATCAGCGCTTCCAATCTCGTAAGCAATTCGCCTGCTTGTGTCCTTTCTGAGAAGGGATACATAACAAGCGGTAATTTTGTTCGCTTCTGTAGTATCCGTCTTATTTCCGTCCTTATAATCGCACCTCGTGGACATTTATGACACCCGGCAATAAATACCGCATCAGCATCGTATACTCCTTCCGCCACTGCATATCCTCGTGCCATCGCTACTTCTAATCCCAGGCTTGCGCCAAAGTCATATCCGAATTCGTCCACCTTCTCTGCTACGTAATCTAAGTCAACTTCGGGCACAAATATCTCTGCACCTATCTCTTCCACTGCACGCTCTATCTCATGCTGCACGTGCCCATATATGGTACCACAAGAAACCTGCGCTATTCTTATCTTTTCTTCTTTCTCTGCCACCTTACTCGCCTTCTACACTTTTTTTAAAATTACATACAGTATTTAATCAATTAAACATTATGTAAACACATTTCCAACTGCTATATCTACAAGGTCATAGATGTGCATTGAGAGCATATCTACATACGGTGCAAGTATCTCCACCGGTCTCAGAATGAACGCTAAAAAGAATATGATCGAGAATGTCGCGGTTATAGCTAACGGAATGACCATAAACATCGGTGCTTCTTTTACCTCTGGCTCTCCCACCACACCTTCCGGATCCTTAAAGAATGCGGTATGTATTATGGGAAAGAAATAAACGACATCCAGCAAAGAAGCTATCAGAAGGACGAACAGGAATATAATCATTACCGGTGAAATTGTTTCGGCTGCTTCCACGGACCCTGCGCATAAAAACCATTTGCTTATGAAGCCAACCGCAGGCGGAATGCCACACATTCCAAGTGCACATACGGAGAATGCTAGCATCGTTACCGGCATTGTCTTGCCTACACCTGCCATCTCACTTATGTTCTTCTTTCCAATCGCCACCATTATCGCACCAGCACAGAGAAAGAGCGTTATCTTCATGTAGCCGTGGAAAGGAATGTGCATCATTGCGCCTTTTACTCCATCCGGAGTTAACAACGCAGCACCCAGCAGTATATATGACAATTGGTTTATGGTAGAATATGCGAGTCTTCGCTTCAGGTTATCTTGTGCAATGGCAAACAGATTGGCAACGATCATTGTAAAGCCGGCTATGCATGCAAGCGCCAGGCCAAGTCCGAGCGAGGTCATTAAATCCACACCATATATATAACATACAATCCTGACGATCCCGAACACGCCCGCCTTCACCACTGCCACTGCGTGCAATAACGCACTTACCGGTGTCGGTGCTACCATAGCCGTGGGTAGCCAGGAATGAAATGGCATCCACGCTGCCTTCAAGAACCCTAACAGGAAACAGAAGAATAAAATTATCAATGTCCATTTATGCACGGGATTAAGAGCCTCAAGCGCTGCTATCCCGCCATTCGTAAAATCCGTGGTACCCGTAAGATAATAAGTCAGCATCAAGCCAAACAGGAAGAAACTACCAGAAGTGAGCAGATACGCGAAATATTTATGGCCCGCGCTCAACGCCTCTGCTGTCTGATCGTGAATAACCAGCGGATATGTCGAGACAGTTAATATCTCGTAAAAGATGAACATCGTGACTAAATTCGCGGACATCGCAATGCCTAAGGCGCCGAATATAGCAAGAGCGAAGCTAAAGAAGAACCGTGTCTGCGCATGCTCCTTCAGAGACCGCATATAACCTATGGAATAGAACGAGACTAATATCCAGAGGGAAGACGAAGTGAGTGCGAAAAGCATACCGAAAGCATCCACTTTAAAGCCAACTGCCACACCAGGCAATAACGTCTGAAACGAGATGCGGATAACTTCTCCTTCTAAAATCGGGTTTATCATGGAGAGAACGAGCGAGAATGTCGCTATGCTCGCGGCGATCGTCACTCCTTCTCGTATATTCGGCCATTTGCCCAGTAGCAATATCAATGGCGCTGCAATTAGTGGGCATAAAATAACAAACAGTGGCGTAAGCATCTCTACCATTGCGGCAACACCCCCACTCCTAAATCAGCCAACACCTGTCCAATAAAAGGTAAAGGCACTTTGGTAAGCCATAAAATACCAACGACAATGCAAAGAGCCGCGAGGATTAACATCGGAACAACCATGCTAAAAGGAACATCAGCCTTCTTTGTTTCTTGCCCGCCTCCTTCATGCCCTTCCTCAGACGTAACGAAATAAATGCGGTCTATTACACGCCAGAAATAAGCGAGGTTTAAAAGTGTACTGGTCAGGAGCACAGCAACGAAGATGTAACCGGAAACGGGCAAAGTTTCCGTAGCCTGTAAGGAGGCGAGGATTAAAAACAGTTTCGATGCAAAGCCCGTGCACGGCGGCACCCCAATCATAGAAATCGCGGCTATCGTGAATGCCACACTCGCATACGGCATCTTCTTCCCTAAACCTTCGAAATCACGGATGTCCCGAAGTCCTAACTTATATATGAATGCACCGGCGGCCATAAACAGGCAGCCTTTCATTATCGCATGGTTTAATATGTGTGCAACCGCACCGACAAGCCCCCATGCAGACATTGGTGCTAGTCCTATTCCCAGTACTATATATCCTATCTGCGCAACGCTGGAATAAGCCAGCATCCGCTTCAAATTTGTCTGCATTATCGCAAGCACCGACCCCGCTATTATACCCATTGCTGCTATCCAGCAGAGAGCCACATCTATACCAACGTAAGTATCGATGAACTTGATCGTGAAGACGGAGAAGATAACCCTTATAAGCGCATACACAGATACTTTTGCCATCGCTGTTGCAATTATCACACTCACGACAGAAGGTGCGTACGTATATGCGTCCGGCTGCCATACGTGTAGCGGAAATAACGCGATCTTTATGCTCAATCCAACTGCGAAGAATACAAACGCAGCCTGCACTGCTCTATTCCCATACAGTGGTGGCAAAAGCCTAGAAAGGTCCGCTATATTTAGCGTGCCCGTAACGGCGTACAGGAAACCAATACCCAACAGGACGAAGCAGGCACCCAGGGAACCCATTATCACATAGTTATAGCTCGCTTTCAGCGCCCTTCCACCTGCAAGGGCTATCAATGCATACGCCGCTAAGGCAGAAATCTCCAGGAAAACGTACAGATTGAATATATCTCCGGTCACTGTTATACCGCATAAACCAGTAACGAGGAGTTGAAAGACTACATAGAACAGAACAATTTTATGTGGTTGCTCTTTCTCTATGCTTCGCTTTGAATATATCACACACATAAAACTCATGAATAG
>JAUWVD010000105.1 GCA_030617585.1 Candidatus Methanophagales archaeon | reverse complement strand
GGAGATAACCGGCGGCTCGGATAAAGAAGGCATGCCTATGCGGAAAGATGTATCAGGAACCGCGCGAAGGCAGATTCTTATCACCTCCCCTCCAGGATACAGACCAAAAGAGAATGGCAAAAGGAGACGGAAATCGGTCCGAGGTAACGAGATCTCAACTGAGATTTCGCAGATCAATGTGAAGATAAAGGAGTATGGCTCGAAGCCGTTAGAGGGGCTATTTGGGGCAAGTGAAGAGGGGGGATCGTGATTGGGAATGCAAAATGGAAAGTGCAAAATAAGTAAATAGCAAAGATGCAGGCTACAAGCTGCAGGTCAAACGTGTATCATGTATCCGGCATCCTGTATCAGACATCTTTTTCTTGTTTTAATGCCATAAGACCAACTCTGCCGCTTTCTTTACCTCTACCCTATATTTTTCAAGTGTGTAGACCCCCACTTTATAATTTTCCTGGAATGCTTGACTGAGCATAGACACGAGCGATGAAACTTCCCGTAAGCTTCTTAAGTCATTACCAACCACGACTTTCGCAGCACTTTCTTTTACGTCTTCGCCTTTTTCTCCTTGTATATCCAAAATGACATAGTTCATATCTACGCCAGCTCGCTTACTTATCTCCTCTTCTAATTCCTTTCTTCGCTTTTCCGTTCTTAATTCCTCTGCTACACTCAGGTCATTTATGCTTGTATATACCGCACGTTTGAATAATCGTCTCTCGTTTATCCGCACCATCATCTCCCTTGGATAACCTTTTGCATTCCTCAACGCAATATCTAGTTCGGAATCATCCATTTTCCTCAATGCCAATGCCTCAGATCGCGATTCTATGTGGTACTCAAGTGCTTTCAAAAACATCAACTGCGCTATCCTAGCCGTGTGGTGCTTATAAACTGTAGGCGACATTAAGAATCGAGAGAAGAGTAAATATTCCGCTGGTAGTATCCCTTTTTCTGTTATGACAAGGCGGCCATTGAAGAACTTCAGCCCTTGTATGAGCCTTATATTGTCAACAACGCCGTATGCAACGCCAGTATAATAGGCATCGCGAACCAAATAATCCATTTTATCCACGTCTATTTCTCCGTTTAATATCCTCGAAAAATCGTGGTCGTCGTCATCGTCCGCCCCTACCCCTTTTATATCGCGCATTACCTCTCTCTTATCCACACAATGTTCATCTAAGACGTCAGCAATATTTTTAGAGTGTTCTGCGTCTTGTTTAAAGATTATATCATCAATATCATCATGACTTTTTCCCGTGATTTTTTTTAGCAGTGGTTCCGTCACGTGCGAGTAAGGACCATGACCGATGTCATGGATCAAGGAAGCGACAAGAAGCTCTTTCTCTTCCGCTTTTGATACTTCCAGTGTGTCAAGCAAGACGTTCGTCAAGTGATAAGTTCCAAGAGAATGTTCAAACCTCGTGTGATTCGCACCGGGATAAACCAAATAAGCGAAACCAAGCTGTTTTATTCGTCGCAACCTCTGCATCGCCGCAGTGTCGATTATCTCGATTGCAAGCGCATCTAGTTCTATATATCCGTGTATGGGATCTCTTATTACCGTTCGCATCAAATTAAAATAGAAATGTTTGTTAAAGAAAAGAAGTTCTATAGAAAATCGAGAGGGGAACTAAAAAAAATATTTTCCCCCCTCCCACTCTTTCTTTTGCTCTACGCTTTTTTTCGTCTCCGTACTAAAAATGCGACTGCGAACATAGACCCAATAGCGAAAACAACTTCAAAACCGGGTGGTGTCGGCGTTGGTGTTTCTGCAACAGTCGGCGTTGGTGTTTCTGCAACAGTTGGCGTTGGTGTTTCTGCAACTGTAGGTGTTGGGGTTTCTACCACTGTTGGCTTTGGCGATGGTGTTGACGGTACAATCGGTCCCTTCAGCTCGATTGGGTTCCCATATACAACACGTCCATTGTCGGCAATAGTCCATTCACAGAAACTACCCATTACATCGCCGTGCACATCGAAAGTGATTTCGCCAGAAGCACCCTGATAGTTTATGGAATAAAAACCCTTTCGGATAGTATCTAATGCTTCACCGATGTCCGAAACTTCTTTAACTCCCGGCGGATTTGCAACATCTCGTAAACTGTCGCGGATAGCAGTTCCGGAAGCGTCACCCGCTTTTTCTATCGCAAGTGCTACCACAGCCACTGCATCATAGCTGTTAGCGCAGTAGCGAATTGGCTCCTTCCCGTATTCGGCCATGTAGTTCTGCTTGAATGTATCGTATGCAGGACCTACAACTCGCAGATCTGGCGTTGTGCCTTTTAATCCCGCTATGATATAGTTGCCCGCCTCGTCTTTGCCCACCATATCTGCTAATTCGTCACTCTCGAGCCCCTCAGAAAGTAGCCAATCCATATTATCCATATAGCCCTTTTTGTATGCCGTCTTTAGCATACCACTGCCAGTCTCCGGATATGCACACAGCATAACGCAATCAGGATTCACGGCTGCTACTTGCTCTACTTCCGAATCGAATGTGGTTGTGTCCGGGTCGTATTTCACTGATTCCAATACCTTTCCGCCGAGCGTTTTGAATTCCTTTGTGAATACCTTCTCTAAACCTATTCCGTAAGGGTTCCATACTACCAGCGTGCTTGCCGTCTTATACCCCTGTTGGATGGCAAGCCTTGCCATTGCTATTCCTTGCAATGCGTCAGAAGGGCATGTTCTAAAAAAGAGATCGTTGTCTGGATAGGTTGTAAATTCCACGCCTGTAACAGAAGGTGAAATCTGAAGAACACCGTTGCTCGTGGTATAACCAATGATCGCCATGCAGGGTTCGCTGCCCGCGGTTCCGATTATTACCGGGACATTGTACCAATCAAGAAGTTCATGTGCCTTCGTAACGGCTACTTCTCCTGATGTCTCTGTATCCATGATTAAGAGCTTAAGTCTTCCGCCAAGTACACCGCCGTTTTCGTTTACCTCTTTCACTGCCAGTTTCATCGCATCGGTTCTTGGTTCTACGTAAATGCCCAGGTCACCGGAATATGGGTAAAGGACTCCTATGGACACATCTTCAGCTCCCACGGTGCCCACGGATAGAACGGCTGCCAGAACAAAAGTTGCAATAACTAAACCCTCTGTTAAACCTTTTGTATTCATAATTTCCTCCTTTTAAATTTAAAGGGTGTTTATGTGCTTAAAAAGATTGTGGTGCATATGTGGATATTCACAACTCCAGCAATTCCTCTTCCTTCAGTCTGTCCACAATCGCCTTAACACCGTCTCTTAAATTCCGTCTGTTATCATATCCATCCAAAAGAGTAGCTAAATTAGCTTTACCGTTCTTCTTCTCTTTAATTATAGCTATGAGGTTTCCCATTGCCCTTTCTATATCATCCACAATGCTCACGGTCGCAAACCGGGAAGTTCTGGATAGCGGATTCAGATCAACTGTTATCACCTTCTTCCCCATCTTTATGAGCGCTTCACACCGGTCACCGTCTTCCAGAGGTGCAAGAACCACATCAGCGCTGTAAATACCTTCGTGATCTACCTTTGCACGTGCATGCTCTATTCCGGGTATTCTCGCATCGGCTTTATCGCCAAGCACGTTAGCCGCACCTTGCTCCTCTAATTGCGCTTTTATTCGTCTCGCCCGCTCTTCGGTCCTATAAAATATATTCACCTCTAAAGGAGCGTTTATCAATTTGCTCAACTCAATTATCTCCTTTGTGACTAATGCAGCAACATTACCATTCACAGAAATAACTGGCTTCTGTGCAGCAAGTAACAAAGCAGCAGCAGCTTCTGTCGCTTTACGCGCCGAATTTAACGTTCTTTCACCGATTAAATAATCAAATGCTTCGCCCCTACCATGTGCTATTAAGCCTTGTTTGCCAGTTATCCCAGCTTCTAAGCCAGCAACTAGTTTCTCACGCTTCTTTAACGATTCATAGCGTGGATGTGTTTTTGGAATCATCGGCAATACATCTGATTATCTATATATACACATTCATAGACTTAAATCAGTAAATTCTTCTTTTTGTGCTAAAAGATTACTCCAGCGTCTGTAATCACGCAATTTCCATGCACCCGCCTTCTTCAAGTCGGGAATGCCACACACTGGCTTTTTATCCGAAAAGTAGCAGTTCAAACAATTACCGTTACAGCCCTTAACAGGCTCAAACCTTTCCCCTTCTCTTACATAAATTGGTATATCTATACCCTCACAATTATTAGAACTCATAAACTCTTTGTTTAATCCCCGAACCTTCTTCCCGCCAAGTGACTCAAACTCCATACAGAGTCCCAGCGTCACCTTATTTCTATCGCAAATCGTACGCATCGTTCTGAACAACTTTTTCCGGTATTCTATCTTCGCATGAAGCCGACCGCTTAGCACCTCTGTATACAACTGATCCATCTTCCTTCTTGGTATTTTAAACCTTACCTCAAGCTTGTCGTATAGCTCATACTTCAACGCTCGCGGAATATCCATACAACTTGCTATTATGTGCCCCGCACCAGCATCAGCCACTTTCTGCACCAACGCATCTAATCCTTCTTCATCATCGGTCACATAAGGGATTATCGGATCAATTCGGCACACTGCGAATATACCTACATCGGAAAGCCGTTCTATATTTCGCACCAGTTCGTCTGTTGATGCACCACCCGCCATCAGCCGCTCCCGCTTATCTTCCGCCAAAGTGAGAATAGAGACCTCGCCAAACGAATGCTCCTGTTTTTTTATTATTTTCAGTGCGCGTTCGCTTATTCTCCCTTTTGTTGTGAACTGCACGGGGATATTGCGGTCAACAAACGCTG
>JAUWVD010000180.1 GCA_030617585.1 Candidatus Methanophagales archaeon | reverse complement strand
AGTTTGCGAAAGCGGGAAAACGAGTAGTGCGGCTCCATACAGGCGACTTGAGCTTCTATTCCGCTATTTTGGAACAGATGGCTTTCCTCACGTCTATGGACATTGATTTTGAACTCGTTCCAGGTGTTACTGCGTTCTCGGCCGCTTCGGCATCGTTAAAACGGGAACTCACGTCACCAGGTGTATCGCAAACGCTAATAATTACAAAACCGTTTGGGAAGACCGGCAAGCCTGCGGAGGAAAGCATAGCGGAGCTGTCTAAGCATGGTGCGACAATGGCCATATTTCTCGGCGTTCATATCATTGACGATGTCGTTTCTGAACTGCGGGTTGGTTATTCTCCGGATACGCCCGTGGCAGTGGTTCATAAAGCATCATGGACGGAAGAGCGGATAATAAAGGGTACTTTAGATGATATTGCAGAGAAGGTGAAGACAGAAGGCGTTAAGAGCCAATCAGTGATAATCGTGGGTGCTGTACTTGAAAAATCAGGTGTTTCTAAACTTTATGGGGGTAGCGAGTCGTGATCGCCATTTTTGTGCTGGCACAGAAATCGGTTGCAATTGCCGAAACGGTGAAAAAATTGCTCTTAGAGAGCGGGTTCGACACAGAACTGATATGCTCAGAAAAGATCTCTTGCAATAGCGCAGATGATGATGTAAAAAGTGTGTACAGTGCCATACGGGAAAGTTTCAGAGCGAAGAAGAACATTGCCGCTATTCTGCCTATGGGTATTGTTGTGCGGGCGATAGAACCGAAGAAAAAAACCGTAGACCCCTGGGTGGTCTGCATAGAGGAGAACGGGAGATATGTTATACCCGTGCTGAACGGGCATAGAGGTGCGAACGAATTTGCAACGCTTATTGCAGATGCGATTTCGGCACAAGTAGTAATAACGACTTCAGAGGAACCTTACGCCGACTCGCAATAAATTGCGGAGCATCCCAGTTTAAACCTCCTACCATCATAACAACTCGACAAATTCATCTACGGTTAAACCAGCAAGTTTGATCTGTAACTTTAACCTTTTTTCGTAATAGGTTCTTCGGGTAGTAGATATTCCAATTTTTCTATATGTTTTCTTGATTTTTGGGTATTTCAGCGAATTGTGTTTTCCCCATGATATTCAATAAGTGTAAACTATTTACTGGGAGTTCCCTTACCCGCCTCACTTTTACGCCGCTGTGCAATACCCACTTCCGTTGTCTTTTTCGATATGATTTCATATAGAATAGCAAGTTTACCCTCTTTCTTCCTCAATATCCTACCCAATCGCTGCTTATATTCTCTCTTACTTCCGCTCCCACTCAATATAACGCCAACAGAAGCTTCCGGTACATCAATGCCCTCTTCCAGAACCTTAGAGGTTACAATCGCCTTGTATTTCCCCGCCCGGAACTTATCCATAATTTCCGCGCGTTCTTCCTTCTGCGTGGTATGCGTAATAGCAGGTATGAGGAACTCCCGGGAGATAGCATAAACCAGCGAATTATGTTCGGTAAATATTATCATTCGTTCTCCGAAATGGTTATCCAGGATACGGGAAAGCGCATGTAACTTCGAGTTCGAGTTCAAAGCTATCTGTCTCGCTCTGTTTTGTGCCAGCAAAGCTGCTCTCGCACTTGCGTCTCGACCACTTCTCATAATGAGCAGCCGGAAATTTTTTGGCGATTTCAAGATTATTTTCCGGCTCTTCAGGAAATCAGTGAATATGTCATGGTATTTTTCGTATTCCGACCGTTCAGCCACTGTTAAATCAGTAACGATCCGCTTCGTTTTGTATTCTGCTAAATGCTTGCCTTTTAGTTTATCCAGCTCAATTTCATAGACCTTTCCGCCTATCAACCGTTCGAGTTCTTTATGCTGCCCATCCTCTCGTTCGTAGGTCGCAGTCAATCCCAGCCGGTAAGGCGCGACAAACAGCTCCGCTATGCTCGCATATCCAGGCGATGGGAGATGGTGAACCTCATCAAAGAGCAAGAGCAGGAACTTGTTTCCCAGCTCATCGGCCCTCAAATACGCGGTATCGTAAGTTGATACAGTTATAGGCTCCAAGATATGCTTTTCGCCGCTGTATGTGCCAACTTCAATGCCCAATTTATTCGCCAGTTCGTTTTTCCACTGTTTTAGCAGTTCCAGTGTCGGTACGACAACAAGTGCTGGAACATTCAGCATGCAAATTGCTTTTATGCCTATTATTGTCTTGCCAGCGCCAGTGGGCAGAACTAAAGCCCCGCTTTTTGTTTGTAGCCATTTAGCTATTGCATCCTTCTGATAGTCACGCAAGGCCAAATTACATGCTAAATTCGGCATTGGCATTAAGTCCAGAACGTTATCCACGTAATTGAGCCCTGATAGTTTCAGATATTCTAGCACATCCTTATAGAACAGGGATGAGCATCTATAGCAGCCTACACGAGTATCCCAAACGGTATGCGGCAGCTTGAAATTGCTATTTATTGCTATCGTACCATGCTCATAGCTTAATGTTATGATGTCCCTTTTTATTTTTATTACCCCATCATCATTCTTTTTCGTGTGCATGTATGTGGTGAATGTTTAAAAGCAACACCAATATATAATACAATGGGTGATACAAAAATGCCAGAAGACAACGTGATATATATCGGAACTAAGCCTATGATGAGTTATGTCATGGCGGTAGTGACGCAGATCAATAGCGGCTCTGACGAGGTAGTGATAAAGGCGCGAGGCCGAGCAATTGCAAGGGCCGTGGATACCGCAGAGGTAACGAGGGCTAAGTTCGTGCCGGGAATGGAAGTTAAAGACATAAAGATAGGGACTGAGCAGATATCAGGAGACGAAGGATATACGGCGAACGTCTCGTCAATTGAGATAACATTGGCAACGAAGGCATGAACTAGATT
>JAUWVD010000163.1 GCA_030617585.1 Candidatus Methanophagales archaeon | reverse complement strand
TCTGGCGGAGGGACCGACGTGGGATCAAACGGCTTAGCCCGATCTTTGATGACCACTATGACGTCCTCGTCCCTTCTCTGGCAGGAGATATTAATCATGCCCACATCTACGGTGTAGCCGTAGTTGATAATGTTAGTGCACGCCTCGTCAATAGCCATTTGAACTTCGAATATCTTACGATCCGCCAACCCAAATTCACGCATCGAATCAGTGATGAAATCCGCTATCACTGCTAAGTCCTCCAATTTCGATTCTATCTCGAGTTCAAACAGGTCTTCCATTTGTAATCTTCACTCCGCCTTCAATACCATTAACGTAATATCATCAAATTGCGGCTCATCGCCACAGAAGGCTAACACTTCCACCTTTATCTTCTCTATCATATCATTTGCAGATAATTCATGATTCGTCTTAATAGTCGTAATGAGTCGCTCTTCCCCAAACTGCTCCATGCTCTTATTTATCGCCTCGGTCACACCGTCGGTATAGAAGACGACTGTATCACCGCCGTCCAGTATTATCTTTCGCTCTTCCAGTTCTATATCCTCTATTGCACCCAGCGCGATCCCTTTCGCATCGAGCCTCATTAGAGTTCTGGTCTTCGCTTTGAAGATCACCGGGGGGTTATGTCCCGCACTGACGTATGTCAACGTCCTCTCGCTCAAATCTAATACCGCATAGAATAACGTAACGAACATACCTGACTTCGCATCTGCCGTAATTAAACTGTTCGCATCGCGTATTACTTCTCTCACGCTGGAACTTCGCGTTGCTTTCGCCCGGACTATCGTTCGCGATAGCGCCATGAAAAGTGCGGCTGGAACGCCCTTGCCAGAGACATCAGCAATCGTGAGCCCGATCTTACCTTCCGAGATAGGAATGAAATCATAGAAATCGCCTCCAACCTCTTTCGCCGGAATATTCTGTGCTGCAAGCTCGAACCCCGGTAAGTCTGGTATGGCATCAGGCAAAAAGCTCTGCTGTATGTCGTGTGCCATTTTTAATTCATACCGCTTTCGTTCCAGCTCAGCGGAGTATTTATCGCGCTCTTCCGCCGTCTCCAGCTCTCTTATCCGATTTGAAATGATGTATGCGAAGAAGAACATACCCAAAGAATTGGCGAAGATCATGGGTATGCTTACTTCCTCAACTACCTTTACCGCTTCTGAATATGGGTGCGCAAAGATAAGTGCAAGAATCATGTGGAGGGATTCCATAAGGGCTGCAAATAGTACTGCTCCGGGAACGCCAATGAACTTGCCTCTTCTTAATATATATATAATACCGCCAAATAGTCCTGCAAGCACGGTGGCAAGTGAGCAGGGGACGCAGGTAAAGCCACCTAAGAAGTACCGATGTATGCCGCCTATCAGTCCCGCACCCAAGCCGATCACAGGTCCACCAATTAATCCTGCAATCATCGGACCAAGGTCTCGGACGTTTGCAATCGCGCCGAATATCTCTATCCCTGAGTAGGTGCCAAAAATAGAGACTGCACCGAAGATTAAAATGAAAATAGCGCTATTTTTTAGCGTGAATTTTTTGTCCAGAATCTCTCTGAAATATTTGGTGCGGGTGATCAGATAGGCGATTACCACAATTACACATATCTTCTCGACCAGCACAAGTAAAAGCTCGATTATGGGATATGCCATTTAATTCACCTTATATAATATAATTGACCCATATTACATTTATTCTATGATATTACTAAAGCTAATGTCTTTAGCAGCAAAAGAGCTACCGGATATATCGGTTGAAGAGGATGATGATGCAGAGTACCAGCGGCAGCTTGCGCTCTTTGCTCGTTCTTCGACCGAGAAAGGGATCGAGCTGGTGAAGCTAGGCGAGATTATTGGTGGACTTTCCCACCGACAGTATTTTTTAGATATAGGCGCAGGAGGGGGGGACTTAACTATTCCCATTTCGCAATCATTCAAAGAAACAGCGGTGGTCGAGCCCAATGCGAAGCAGGCAAGTTATCTTAAGCGAAGGTGCCCCCATTTCACGATCTATAACGATATTTTGGAAAATGTTAACCTTGGCTCAAAGCGTTATGACTTCATCCTTTGCTCCCATGTTCTCTATTATATCGAGGAAGATCACTGGCTGACTACGATTGAGAAGATGCATAGACATCTCATAGCAGGGGGGCGTATTGCCATCGTTTTGCAGTCACCGATCGGAGAGGTGGCTAACTTCTTCAATCGGTTCACACATTACGATGTCAATATCCTCAAGCTGTGGCGGGATTTGATCCGGCGATATGGCGATGATGCTATCGAAGTACGGTATTTTTTGAATGAGATAAGGACAGAAAGTTTGGATGATATGGTTACAATCGGGCTATTTCTACTGATAGATCGTCGGTTCTGGAAATGCCGGGATAAGATTCGACAGTATTTTGAATTACATCACAAACTGGATGACGGCTATCGCATGATTCAGGATGAAATTCTTCTGGTGATCAAAAAGAGGAGAGAAGATGTAGGAGATAGCGGAGATAATGAGAAGATGTAGAATTGACCCGGAAGCATAGATAATTGCAATATACGCGGAAAATGTTCATGATCTGCTAGAAGCGCTTATCACTAGCCATATTTAAAACAGTATTCCGAGCTCTCAGTCGAATTACCGCTCTGATCTGTAATATTCACAACGAAATAGTAAGCCGTGTCTGCCAATAAATCACATAGATGCGTAAATAAAAATATTAGCATCAAAACTCACTCGTCTCGGGAACTATTTACAGCCTCTTCCTCTTGTTCATAGATATTAAATAGCTGTGTAAAGCCCGCGATGTCGAAGACCTCTTTTACATAGGGCTTTAAACACGCTAATTTCAAATCTCCTTCCGCCTTCTTCAACCGCTTCAGCGATGCAAGCATCACCCGCAATCCCGAGCTGCTGATATAGTCCACGCCATCGAAATTCACGACTAATCTCACACTGCCGTTATCAATCAGTGCGCTTATACTTCGCTCTAGCTCGTTTGATGAATATGCATCAAGCCTGCCGTTCAAGGTCAATATCGCCACATTACCCTCCCTTTTTTCTTCTAGTTTCATTTCGCCATTCCCGGACCCCCACCACCACGGATAGTATATCCTGTGCCTCGTGGTCTGACAATAGGACCTGAGCCAGGATGATCGTACCTGTAAGGCGAGTAGTAGCCATAGCCACCATAGCCACAGACCCAAAAGAACCCC
>JAUWVD010000186.1 GCA_030617585.1 Candidatus Methanophagales archaeon | reverse complement strand
CCGTATGAAATTGCTACCTATGAATCCCAATCCGCCAGTTACAAGTATTTTCATCATTTTAGCCTACTATTTCTGAGTCATCACCCACGATTAACTTCCTGCCATTTGGCAATTCTTCTCGCCTTCGTATCTTCACCTCCTTCCCTATCAAACTCTCAATTATTCTGCCTCCGCCTAATATTTCTGAGTTATCCATTACAATCGAATCTTCTATCTCTGTATCTTCTATTACACAATCATTTCCGACACTTGTGTACGGCCCTATATAAGAATTTTTTATCTTGCAACCCCCGCCAATTAAAGAAGGCCCCTTAACAATGCTGTCTTTAACCTCTACACCCTTTTCAATAATAACCCTTCCAATTATTCTTGAGTCCTTCGCGGTCCCCTCATTCTTCATTTGGATGCCATCTAAAATCAACCTATTAGCTTCCAGAATATCTTCTGTTTTTCCTGTATCTTTCCACCAGCCTTCTACCTTTGTCCAACCTACCTTGTAGCCGTTATCAATGAGCCATTGAATCGCATCAGTAATCTCAAGCTCATTCCTCCACGAAGGTTTTATTCTTTTACACGCTTCCAATATGACCGGCTTGAAGAAGTAAATGCCTACCAGAGCCAGATTACTTGGTGGGTCTTTTGGCTTTTCAATGAGTCTTTTAATTGTTCCATCGTCATTAAGCTCCGCAATACCAAACTGCCGCGGATTTTCTACTTCCGTAAGCATTATACTCGCATCATTTTTGTTCTCTTCAAATTTCTTAGCGTGTTTTTCTATCCCTTCTCTTAATATGTTATCGCCTAAATACATGACAAAGGGTTCGTCCAGAAACTCTTTCGCAACGAGGATTGTATGTGCTAATCCTTTTGGTTCTTCTTGATAGATAAAATTAATCCCCGCATCCCAGTTCTCTGACTCCACAGTCGCCCTGACCTGCTCTTTATTGGGTCCTACGATGATTCCAATCTCCTTCGCTCCTGCTTCAATTAGGTCTTCAAGAGCATAAAATAAAATCGGCTTATTCGCAACGGGAATCAACTGCTTTTGTTGTGAATAAGTCAAAGGGCGAAGTCTTGTGCCATGTCCACCCGCGAGTATCAATCCCTTCATTTTTACCGCTCTTCTCCCATTTTCACCATAAGAACACTCAAGTAATTACTTTTTTAATTCTTACTTGTATATCTAAGTATATGTAAGATGACCGTAGAAGTAGAAGTAACAATAAAGCTGAAACGTGGCGTTACAGACCCCGAAGGAGAGAACACGAAAAAAGCGTTGAACCTGCTTGGCTTTAACAACGTGCATAGTGTAAAATCAATGAAAACATTCAGGATAGCAATAGAAGATGCAGAAGGTAGTGACGTGAAGTCCGAAGTAGAAGAGATGTGTAAAAAGCTTCTTGCCAATCCGGTAATACATGACTATAAAATAAGTGTGGTGAAATGATAGAGATAGACCCGTGGGGTGTTGCGGATATAAAGGATTATACGAGGCTATTTGACGAGTTTGGTATCTCACGATTCAAGGAGATAGTGGACAGGATAGCGGAGCCGTATCGTTACATGCGAAGAGACATAATAGTTGGTCATCGCGGTTATGAAGAAGTGCTAAAAGCGATGAATGAGCGGACTAAATTCGCGGTTATGAGTGGGTTCATGCCTTCCGGGAAAGTCCATCTCGGCGGCAAGATGGTAATGGACGAGATCATATGGCATCAGCGTATGGGTGGCGACGCCTTTGCGTGCATTGCAGATATGGAATCGCATTCGGTCCGGGGCATCCCGTGGAGCAAATGCAGGGAAATCGGGCTAAACGAATACATCTTGAGCCTTGTAGCGCTGGGTTTCGATCCCGATAAGGGGCATATATACTTCCAATCGGGCGATAAGAGACTACGAGATCTCGCTTTTGAACTCGGGAAGGTGGTAAACTTCAGCGAACTAAGTGCGATATACGGATTCTCGGGCGATGTGAATATATCGCACATGATAAGCGTATTGGTGCAGAACGCGGACATATTACAGCCGCAGATTCTTGAATTTGGAGGTCCCAAACCCGTTGTCATCCCGGTTGGCATTGATCAAGACCCGCATATACGACTGACCCGCGACATAGCATCGCGAATGAGGATGTTCCGTATAGAGAAAAGGTTTGATAAGGACCGGAAACCGTATATAAGTGTAAGGGAGAAGCAAGCGGGTAAGGAAGCGTTGGAAGCGGTTGCGAGTCGAATAGAACGTTCGAAGAAGGTGTATGAGATGCACATTGATGTCTTTGGCATCGAAGCAACTGAGATAGATAGAACTATGCAGGAGATAGAGGAAATAGTGCGGGCAGTGGAGCAGGAATACGGCGGGTATGGGTTCTTTTTACCGGCTGCTACATACCACCGGTTTATGCAGGGGCTAACCGGTGGTAAAATGTCTTCCAGCGTTCCGGAAAGCTATATTGCGCTGACTGAACCACCGGAAGAAGCCGCGCGGAAAGTGAAACGGGCGAAGACTGGCGGTCGAGTAACAGTAGAAGAGCAGAAGAAACTTGGCGGGTCACCCGCACAATGCACGGTCTATGAACTTATGATGTTTCATCTGATAGACGAGGACGCGCATATAAAAGAGATCTTTGAAGAGTGCAAAAACGGGAAACGAATGTGCAATACCTGCAAGTCGGAAGCTGCTGAGCTTATGTTCTCATTTATTA
>JAUWVD010000139.1 GCA_030617585.1 Candidatus Methanophagales archaeon | reverse complement strand
ATTTGCAATGCGTTTGACCTGATGCATGCGCGATTAGAGCTCTCTTCGGGCTCACAGCGTGTCCATTCATACGAGTTATTGAAGCGGCAGATAGAAACAAAAGGGCTGGGCGCGGATAGTTTTGAGTTTTATCTTGACGCTTTTCGTTATGGTATGCCGCCGCATGCCGGCTGGGGTCTTGGCGTTGAAAGATTGTTAATGAGTATGCTAGAGGTAGAAAACATACGGGATGTGGTGCTTTTTCCACGTGATAGGAGGCGGCTGGCGCCATAGTCACGGAATTAAGAATTGCAAATTACAAATTGGGAATTAAGAAGGATTCGTTTGCAGCTATGTCTTTGGCATCATGATATTGCTCTACGGAAGGAAAAAACCAAAAAATTTATATATAGATTGTAACAGATTATTCAGCAGGGGTGAAAGAGGTATGGCAACTGAAGCTGAAACTGATGAAGAAGAAGTAAAAGAAGCAGAAGAGGTAAAGGAAGCAGAAGAAGAGGTAAAAGAGGCAGAGAAGGCTAAGGATAAGCCGGGGACGAAAAAGATAGAGGCGACCAGACACCTGATGGAATCAATAAAAGATACGGTTGAAAAATCGCTTTTAGATAAGATAGAAGAGAAAGAGGTGGCTGTGGTTCCGGAAGCGTTAGTGATAGGGGGCGGAATAGCAGGTATGTATGCCGCATTGGACCTCGCAGATGCGGGGTTCAAGGTGCATCTAGTGGAAAGATTACCTTCCATTGGTGGACACATGGCACAGCTTGATAAGACGTTCCCAACACTTGATTGTTCTGCCTGTATTTTAACGCCCAGACTGGTGGATGTTGGTGTTAATCCGAACATAAACCTGATGAGTTGTTCAGAGGTAATAGGCGTGGAAGGCTCTGTGGGCAATTTCAAAGTGAAGGTAAAGAAGAATGCAAAATACGTTGATGAAACGATATGCACCGGCTGCATGATGTGCGAAGATGCTTGTAGATTGAAGGGCAGGTTTCCAAACGAGTTTGATTTGGGATTAATGAAGAGAGGACCAATATATAGGCCCTTCCCTTTTGCAATTCCCGCTGCTTATAGCATTGATGCAGGGACTTGTTTGATGATAAAGAAAGGTAAATGTGGAAAGGCCACGCTTGAGAGCACGATAGAAGCAGTGAAAAAGCGAGAGAGAGGAGAAGAAATAACCAAAGATGAAGCTCCTCCCTGTGTTCAGGTATGTGGTCCAAACTGTATACATCATGATATGGAAGATGAGATAGTGGAGTTGAATGTTGGCGGGATTATAGTTGCAACTGGTTTTGATGTCATTGAGCCGGAGTGTATGCCGGAATACAAGTATGGCGTGTATCCAAACGTAGTACACGGCCTGGAGTTTGAACGTTACTCATCTGCGAGTGGACCCACAATGGGCAGGATGCAGATAGCTGGTATGCCAGAGCCAAAAGATGCAGTATTCTTGTCTTGTGTTGGTTCGAGGAACTCGCAGACGGGGTACGAATACTGCTCTCGTGTATGCTGCATGTATTTAGCGAAACAGGCGCATTTGCTCGAAGAGAAAGTTCCGGATTGCAACATAACAGTTTTATATCAAGACGTGCGGGCATTTGGTAAAGGATTTGAGGAGTTTTATGACCGGGTGAAAGCGGAAGGTCTCAGTTATCGAAGGGGACTTGCATCTGAGATATACAAGAAACCGGGCAGTGATAGGGTCATAGTGAGAGCGGAAGACACAATGCTTGGCGAGCCTTATGAGCTTGAAGCAGACCTCATAGTTCTTGGCATAGGGTTGAAACCAAGTGAGGGCAGTGAGAAGTTATTGGAAATGCTTGGTGTCTCGTTGACGTCCGACAATTTTGCAAAGGAGGCACATCCAAAGTTCAGACCTGTGGATACAGAGGTAGACGGAGTTTTTGTTACCGGATGCGCTCAGGGGCCAAAAGATATTCCTGACAGCGTTGCCCAAGCAAAGGCAGCGGCTGGTGCTATTCTTGCTCTATTAGCCAGAGGGAAAGCGAAAATAAGACCTTCGGTAGCAGAGATAGATGAAGAGATGTGCATAGGGAGTAACTCGTTAATAGAGATGGCGGAGAAGATAGGAGCATAAAAGGAGATAAAAAATGGCAGAAGAAGAATATGATTATACAAAGATCCCGATGGAGGGATATGTAGAAGGTGTCGCGGCTGGAGCACCGGAGGACGCACCCAGGATCGGCGTTTATGTTTGCCATTGCGGGATAAACATAAAGATGGTATTGGACGTAGAGAAAATAATGAAGTATGCAGCGGCGTTACCAAATGTTGTTCTTGCGCGGCACTATATTTTTATGTGCTCGGACCCGGGACAAGATCTAATAAGAAAAGACCTTGCAGCGGGTAGGGTCAACAGGGTGATAGTGGCTTCCTGTTCTCCGAGGATGCACGAGCCCACTTTCAGAAAGACCTGTTCTGATTCAGGACTGAACCCTTTTTACTACGAAATGGCGAACATAAGGGAACATTGCAGTTGGCCAAATATGGACTATCGGGAACTAGCGTTGGAGAAGGCGAAGGAATTGGTAAGTAGCGCGGTTGCGCGAAGTGCCTTATTGGAGTCAATAGAGGAGCGGGAAGTGGAAGTTACACCGGAAACGCTGGTGATTGGCGGTGGCGTAACCGGGATGTTCGCAGCATTGGATATTGCGAATGGTGGGTACAAGGTGCATTTAGTGGAAAAAAGTCCGTCCATTGGTGGACATGTAGCACAATTAAGCAGGTTTTTCCCCACTCTCGAACGTGCAACTTCTCTTTTGACGCCGCGAATGATAGAAGTGGGTGCGCATCCGAACATAAATCTAATGGATTATTCCGAGGTTGTAGAGATAGGAGGCTATATCGGGAATTATGACGTAAAGGTAAAGAGGAAGCCGCGATACATAGATTCGGAGAAATGCAAGGACTGCACCCCCTGTATAGAAGCATGTCCGGTGAAGGATATACCAGATGAATTCAACGAGGGATTGAGCACGAGGAGTGCCATATACCTGCCTTTCCCGTTTGCGGTTCCGCCTACTTATACGATAGATGCGGAAAATTGTTTGCTGCTAAAAGAGGGTAAGTGTGGCGATGCAACGCTGGAAACTATAAAGGAAGGTAAAGCAGTTCCACCTTGCATGGCGGCATGTCCTGGTGCAATAGACTTCGAGCAGAAAGAGGAGATCGAGGAGTTAACTGTTGGAACCGTTATAGTAGCAACGGGATATGACCTCGTGGACCCGCGAGTATCGGCAGAATACAAGTATGGTGTGTATCCAAATGTAATTACGAGTTTAGAGTTTGAGCGGCTATTAGCTCCGGGTGGTCCTACGGGTGGCAAGATAGAGCTAAACGGAAAAGAGCCGAAGGACATTACCTTTATAAGTTGTGTCGGATCAAGGAATAAGCAAGTGGGTAATGAATACTGCTCAAGAGTATGTTGCATGTACTTGGCGAAACAGGCGTACTTAGCGAAGGAGCAACTACCGGATGCGAACGTAACGGTGACTTTCCAGGACATAAGAGCGTTTGGCAAAGGTTTTGAGGAGTTTTACGGCGATGTAAAGCAGAGTGGTGTTTTGTATATGAGAGGACTCCCCGGTGAGATATATAAGAAAGCGGGCAGTGACCGAGTGGTAATACGTGCCGAGAACACACTGCTTGGCGAGCCATATGAGACGGAAGCGGACCTCGTGGTGCTTGGTATGGGTCTGAAGCCCAACCAGGGCGTGGAGAGCATAATAGATATGCTAAAGTTATCTAAATCTGTTGATGGATTCTTGATGGAGGCACATCCA
>JAUWVD010000098.1 GCA_030617585.1 Candidatus Methanophagales archaeon | reverse complement strand
GTGTAAGTATTCACGCCATATTTTTTGATGTGTTCTGTCATTCTCATTGCGCCCAGGTTGTTAGCCGCGATTTGAGCTCGTATATCGCCTGCGCGCTCTACGGGTGTGCGAGTATTGGCTTTTAGGATCTCGAATAGGTCTGCGTTCTCTTTGCTGCGGGTTAAAAGCTTGCAAGGTGGGATAATAAGACCTTCCTGGAAGATTTCGGTGCTGTTGCCCGGCATTGAGCCCGGGGTCATGCCACCGACGTCCGCATGATGGGCTCGGTTTACTGCGTAACCTACTAGCTCAGCGTCATATAAAATCGGTTTTATTAGTGTGATGTCGGGTAGGTGTGAGCCGCCGTGATAAGGGTCATTTACTATTATTTGGTCGCCTTCGTTCAACTCGGGAAAGTGCAGCAATGCAGATTCTACGGTTAGTGGCATGGCGCCCAGATGCACGGGGATGTGTTCCGCCTGTGCTAGCATTCTGCCTTCGGCGTCAAAGATGGCACATGATGCGTCCATCCGCTCCTTTATATTCGGCGAGTATGCGGTCCGCTTTAAGGCTGCGCCCATCTCTTCGGGTATTGCGGTAAATGCGTTCTTCAAGATTTCTAGGGTTATTGGGTTCATGGTGTCTGGTAGTGTCCACTAATATCTTTTCATGTGTGTTCGGTTAAGTATTTATTTAGGGCCCAGAAAACAAAAAGAAAAGATTATCATACAAAAAGTACTTTATGGACACCGATTAACGCAGATTAACGCAGATGGATTAATGTTATATACTTTTAACTTCCTTACTAAGCCATTTCAGATAATCCTCACTACCTGCAACGACAGAAAGAGCAAATATTTCGGGTGTTTCATAGGGATGTATCTCTTTAATAGCTTTTTCAAGTTCATCATAGAGGCTTTTCTTGCTCTTGATTATGCATAACCATTCTTCTGCTCTCTCAATATTGCCTTTCCACCAGTAAGTGCTTACTATCGGTCCTACTATCTGAACACAGGCAGCCAGTCTCTTTTCTACCATTGCGTTTGCTATTTTTTCTGCGTCCTCTCTTTTCTCTATGGCTGTTATCACCTGAATATACTCTTCCATCATCTTTATTTCCATTCACATATTTTATTGTATATAAAATATAACTTCTACCTATTTAGGACGCCGATTAACGCAGAAAATTATTTCCTCAACGTATCAAATAAAAGCCTTACGTTTAACTTCCGGTTTAGTGCCCAAATTAAGTTCTATCACCATTGCAATCTCATAAACCTTTTCCAGAAATCCCTATTATAACCCTGTTTATTATAAACTCGATTAATCTACAAAGTAAGGAAACTCACTAATAATAATTTACCAGAACTGTATCAGTTTAACATTTTCCAATGATTTTTTTGTGAGACACCGATTAACGCAGATTCTGTCAAATTCAACCCACGCCTTTTACCACATTTCTATCTTCAGATGCACAACTTCTTTGAAGTGTCCATCTCGTGTGACCAAGGTCAGGTCATGTTGTCGAGCAATTGCGGCAATCCAGATTCGTTTTCTGGAATCGGCTGTCCTTTCTCTTGTAGTGTACTCTTGATTACACCATACTCTCTTGCAGTGTCTGCATCGCTGGCAAGCACAGCAGTGTTCAAAGCAAACTCATCAATTCGCCCGAGGTTTTGCTGGACACGTCCAGACTTGCAGGCACCAAAGTATAGCTCGCCCAGAACGATACTAGGCACAAAAACTTCCTCGGCTTGCTCCAATTGCTCTTCCACAGAGAGATCCTCTGCAAAGAGGGCAATAACAATATTGGTATCCAAAAGGAATCTACCACTCATTCCAGTCCACCCGCTCACATTCGGTTTCAATCGCACGACTCATTGCTTGCAAATCGTCTTCTCCAATTGTTCCGGCGAAATGAAGCAGTTGCTTCCCGGGCACTCCTTTTGGTCGAGACAATGTTCGTACAAAATCCAGCACATGTCGTTGGAGTTCAGTTGGGAGATAGTCAAGCTGTTTAACAATCTCCGCCTTGATAGATGCGTTTGTCATCGGCATCACCTCCTATTCGGCACACCATATAGCTTTTCATATCATTTATTCTATCCAACATTTATTTCCTTTTTCCATTATTTCAATAATAGCATTGATCCCCAAATATAAAAAACATTTCTTATTGCATAAAGTATTTAAATATTTCATATCCTTTTTCTCTGCCTGCTCGGCGGTAAAATTGGGGGTATAGTACTTTCGCTGAACAATTTGACAGTGTCTCCATCACTGCAATACATACCCGTCAAACCACTTCTGTTTGAACATTGCATTCACTGCGGGGTCCGTGAGTTTCTTAAACAGGTCAATCTTAGTATTAACAAAGCCCAGTAATATTGAATCCACCACCTTATCGAACTTATAACGAATATTTTCTGGGGTGTTCTTTTCGTTCATAACCGCCCGGAGTTCCTCGTTCCCTTCCAGCTTAATCCTAATTCGCTCAATATCAACTTTGTCATCATCCGTCAAATTGAGGCCGTACGTTTCATTTAGTGCGTTAATGATATTAGATAAAAGGTCTTTATCTTCTTCCGCATGTTGTGGTCTTCCATTGGTGATACTCGATACCCCTGAATTTCCTTTCACCAGTGGTAGACTCCCTATAAATGTTTCCTGGATTCTAAAAGAATCCAGATCCACCGCCTCGCGAATTTCATTAGGCATACGTTTTTCGCGTTTGGGTAGTTTCCTGTTCAAATTCTTTTACCTCTTCTGTGGTATATATTCCAAACTGCTCCAGTTCGGATTGGAGATCGTAGAGCTTGTTTGGGTCGGTCTCTTCTTCAAGGGACGTGGTCTGGAAATAAGGTTGAAATGATTTCTGGATCTCTTCCGCTTCATTCACGAAGTCCAGAACTAACGTCTCGGTTTTACCACGCATCGTTCTGTCCAGTCTGCTCAGCGTCTGAACTGCATGCACGCCGCCCAGCTTCTTATCCACGTACATAGTATGCAGAAATGGCTCATCGAATCCTGTCTGGAACAGTTGGATTAGTGCCAACCGAAACCGAGTTTATCGTATCTATTCCGCGAATTTGAGTAAATACAAATTATTACATCAGTATTTACTTCGCTAATATCCTTTACAAGCAAATATCCACCACTTAGCTCTATGCCTGCGACTTTGAGATTCCTACTGACCAAAGCTTCTTTTTAAATTCTTTTGGTAGAACTTTTCTTATTAAGAAAAGGTTTTTTAGTTTAGTATAGTCACGATGAATGATGCGGGGGGATTCCACGAAGAAGAAAGTTTGTTTCGTACACGCGACACGTAAAATAAGCGAAAATGATTTTAACGTTCTGACAGGAAGGATATAACAAACCTTTCTTTCATAAAGAGGGGATATAAAAAATGGACATACGGGTAAGGATGTTATACGAAGCGGAATTTGCACTTGAAGACATCCGGGAGATATTCCGAGAGGCGTTACCCACCGGACTTGACGAAAGAGAAGCGGATCAGCTCACAGCAGGCATCGCTCGTGTAGACGCGATCATAAGAGAATTAAAAGAGGGCAAGGGCAACCCAATCAAGTACGTTGAGGACAAAATTGAACTGAGGACGAGAGAGGAAGAGTACATAAACATAAACCCTATCCAATCGGGCGGGCGATTGACGCCCGAAGCGCGAAAAGCACTCATTGCATATGGCGATGGCTATTCGGTCTGCGATAAATGCCCTAATGGCAGGCTAGATAAGATAAGAAAACCGCCGGTAGCGGAATTCCATGCTGAGTTAGCGGACTTCGTGGGCATGGACGAAGTACGGGTTGTGCCAGGAGCGAGACGCGGTTTCCAGGCGGTTGCTTCCGCCCTGCTTGACAAGGGCGACCTCGTGTTAGTTTCTGATTTAGCGCATTATACCGAATTCTTAGCGGTGGAAATTGCGGGCGGCATAGTTAACGAAGTCCCGTCAACGGAAAAGAATATAATTACTGGCGATGCCGTTGCGGATAAAATAGAGCGTGTGAAGGAAACTACGGGAAAACTGCCCAAACTTATCATTATCGAGCATTTTGATTACACTTTCGGTAACGAGCATGATGTGTATGGCGTTGGTAAGATAGCGAAAGAATATGACATCCCTTTTCTTTACAATGGCGCTTATTCCGTGGGGATGGTGCCAGTGAACGGTAAGAAGATAGGTGCTGATTTTATTGTGGGTTCGGGCCATAAAGGAATGGCTGCGGTTGCACCATCGGGTATTCTTGCTACTACTGACGAATGGGCGCCAAAAGTGTTCAGAAGCAGTCAGATGGTTGGAGATGTTACCGGCAGGCGGTTCGAGAACAAAGAGCCGGAGATGCTGGGTTGCACTCTGATGGGCGGTACTGTGCTCTCCATGATGGCTTCTTTCCCGAAGGTAAAAGAACGTGTGAAGTGCTGGGACGAGGAACTGAAGAAGTCAAATTATTTCATCCGGCAATTCTTGCGTATAGAAGGGAACAAAGTTACAAGCGAATATCCGCGTAAGCATACGCTATCGAAGGTGGATACGCGAGATAGCTTTGACAAGATTGCGAAGACGCATAAGCGAAGAGGGTTCTTCCTCAGCGATGAATTGAAACGAAGAGGGATTGTAGGCGAATTCGCAGGTTCTACAAGGGTTTGGAAGCTCAATACGTATAGCATGGGCTGGAACAAGATACGGTATTTAGGTGAGGCGTTCATAGAAATAGCAGCTAAATATGCGCTGCCATTTTCCAATGATTTTTAAGACACCGATTAACGCAGATTAACACCGATTTAATAGTAGTGCAATAATTGATTTTTTAACTTTGATTCTATGAACCCGTAAAAACGTAATAAATTTTTAGGACTTTAGAGTAGCGTCTGTATAAATCTGTGCCTTTGTATGACAATTATCAAAACTTTTTGGGTAAACTATTTACTGGGAGTTCCCTAAATCTTTTTGCTTTGCAAACTTCTTAAAAGAATACTCAATACAAGATGATGAGTTCAATGTTAAAGCAGATAGCACAAATAGCACTTCCTGTTTTTCTGTTGCTAATAGCCTCTTTCTTCTCGCCCTATGCAGCACTCGTTTCCGCACTCATATTCACTCTTTTCGTCCCTGGCTACATAATAGTCGAATATTACTTCAAAGCCCTGAACATGCAAGAGAAAATATTGTTGTACATA